>CAMLKX010000103.1 GCA_946480515.1 uncultured Sphingomonadaceae bacterium
GATCGCGTCGAGTAGCGCGCGGGCTTCCTCCGCCTCCAACACGGGGGTGCGTCCGGTGCGCGCGCTATGGGCGGGGCCGCGCACGCTCGACGCTGGATTGAAGGGGATGATCTGGCCGACCACCAGCCAGTCGAACAGGTTACGCACCGCGGCGAGGCGCAGCTTGACCGTGGGCGTAGATAGCGACTGGCCCAGTTCCTCGATCCAGCCCGCGACATGAAGCGGCGCAATCTCGGCCAGGTCGCGCACGCCATGGCCGAAGCACCAGTTGAGGAAGTCGCTTGCAGCTCGCGCATAAGCGCGCCGCGTGTTGAGGTTGCGGATGTTCGCCGCGAAAAATTCAAGGAAGCGCATCCGCGTGGCTTGTGAAGCCTCGGCTATGATCACCGGCGCGGAGGAAAGAGAGATGAGGCCGGTCATCAGAGGCGCTTGGCGAAGGGTTTCATGGCAGCGGAGCCTAACTATCCGTCATCCTTTGATAAAGGACATTATCAAAGGATCATGTGCGTGCCATATGCGAACTTAAGAATTGCACCATGAGTTCTAAATTGCGACATAAAAAACTGAGTGAGGCGTAAACGGGAAAAAATGGTAAGCTTTATGATAAATGGGTTTAGGTAGAGAATATGACCATACAGGTAAATGTTACCGCAAATGGCCGCATGAGCCTTCCAGCTGATGTCAGGAAACGTTTGGGTCTTACAGGCGGCGGGGCGCTGATCGTGGAGGAAACGCCTGATGGGGTCATTCTGCGCACTGTTGCCCAATCCGTCGCCCATGCGCGTGCGCTGGCCCGCAAATATACTGCTGACAAGCCGGAGGCATCGGTCGACAGCTTTCTTGCTAACCGTCGCGCGGAAAGCGGCGAATGACGGCGATCGTTCTGGACGCCTCGGCCTTGCTCGCCATGCTGCGCGATGAGCCGGGCGGTGACAAGGTGGCGGGTGCACTCATTGGCTCACGCATGTGCACTGTGAATCTCGCCGAGGTGATAAGCCACTTTGTGCATAATGGCATGCCGCCCCAGGAAGCGGACGCGATGTTGCGGCCCCTGCCCGTCACTTGGGTGGAGGCGGATGCGGAGCTCGCGAAAATTGCAGGCCATCTGCGCGCCGCAACGTCCGAAGCAGGATTGTCGCTCGGCGATCGCTTCTGTCTGGCCTTGGCTATTCGTGACAGTCTGCCAGCTTGGACGGCAGACCGACAGTGGGCCTCAGTCGCCGAGACAATCGGCGCCAAGGTGAAGATCGTTCGTTCTCTTAAACGATCAAGCCAATGATCCAGCGGAGCGCCTTATTCTGCTTCTGCTGGTCCGTTCGTGTGAACTCGCACGAGCAGCACCCTTAAGCATGTAGAGGCAAATGCTGACACGCGAAATGTTGGGGCGTATCGTAAATGTCGATACATGGAGGTAGGAATGCGAGTTCAGGTCAAGAAGTGGGGCAACAGCGCTTCCGTTCGTATTCCGGCATCGATCATGGCTGCGACGGCGCTCCACATTGATCAGGAGGTCGATGTAAGAGAGGAAGAGGGGCGAATTATAATAGAGCCTGTCCTGTCGCCAGTCTATGATTTGGACGCCCTTCTAGCTCGAATGACGCCAGACACCTTTCCTGAACCTGTCGAGTTCGGTTCACCTGTTGGGAATGAATTCTGGTAATGGCCGCTTATGTACCGGATATCGGCGATATCGTTTGGCTGGAATTCGATCCGCAGGCTGGCCATGAGCAGGCGGGTCATCGTCCGGCTCTTGTACTGTCGCCAGCGAAATACAACGATTTACGAGGAATGATGATCTGCTGTCCGATGACAACGCGGATCAAGGGATATCCCTTTGAGGTTGTAGAGAGCCGCGATCCTCCAAGCGCTGTTCTTGCCGACCAGGTGAAGAGCCTCGACTGGCGGGCTTGTCGGGCAAGCAGAAAAGCTAAGGTGTCCAAGGCCACTCTGGCTGAGACCCAAGCCAAAATCCGCGCCCTTCTGGCACTTTAGAAACAACTCAAAATTGCGTGAATTTTATCCCAATCTGGATTATGTCCAGATCTGGAGAAAATCATGCCGCATTTGTCGCCTGACATAAGCGCAACTAAGCCTGTCCTGGACCTTTCCCGGTTCGAGCCGTCGAACCGCCGCCGTCTTAGCGCCCCTGCCCTGCGCACCTTCCTCGCGATTGCCGATCTTTGGGGATTGAATGAAGAACAGCGGCGGCTGATGTTGGGCTATCCGTCGCGCTCCACCTTCCATAGCTGGTGCAAACAGGCGCGGGAGCATGGGTCCATTACGCTCGATGTCGATGTGCTGACCCGAATCTCCGCTGTGCTTGGCATTCATCAGGCGCTCACGGTGCTTTTCAGCGAAGAGCGCGACGGCGTTGCCTGGCTGCGTCAGCCGCATGATGCCCGCGTTTTCGGGGGCAGGCCGCCGCTCACGCTCGCCACCAATGGGACGCAGGATGGCTTGATGACGGTTCGCCGCTTTCTGGATGCGGCGCGGGGCGGCCTTTATATGCCCCCCACTGCGGCAGAGGCTGACTTCGCGCCCTATGAAAATGATGAGATCATCTTTCAGTGACGGAGATATTCGCCGCAGCGTCGTACCCAAGTTATCGGCTGATCCCATCACGCTTTCCGCCGATCGGGCTGTTCGACACAGTTGCGACGGCAGCGGATGCGCAGGCTGTCATGGAGCTTGCCGGTTGGACCAACGACCGCCTTGTCGCTGATCGACTGCACCGCTTGCCACAAGCCCATTGGGTCTATGGCCGACCCAATAGCAGCGTCGTCATGGCGGCATTTTTACATACTGCGCCCGACGGCTTGCGCTTCAATGGGCCGGAACTGCTTCCAAGGAAATCGAAACGGCTGCCGCCGAGGTCGGGCATCACCTCCGCCGCGAAGCCATCGCCCGCAATGTGCCAGGCATGAGCCGAACCTACAGGGCTTATTCGGCCAAGCTGGCGGGTGAGGATTATCGCGACATAAGAGGGCTACAGAGCAATCATTCCGATCTTTACCGTCCCGACAGCTATGCCGCCGCGCAGCTCTTTGGCGAACAGGTCCGATCCGAAGGAAAAGCAGGCATCATCTTTGACAGCGTGCGGCGTCGAGGCGGCACCAACATGGTGGCCTTTATTCCGCCCCAGATCACGAATGTCATGCAGACCGACCATTTCGAGATTAGCGTGGAAGCCCGCGCGCGGGCCATCAACGTCCGCCGCTTGCGCCTGTAGCAAGGACAGGCCCCCTACCCTGTTGCAACGGCCATAAGCCGGTACTCCACCCCGATCCGTCGCCGCGCGCCGCGCCGCTTCCTGACTATCGCCCGGACATGGTGCCGCGCGGAGGACGCGTCCGGAAAGCTGCGCCTTTGCCGCTGCCCCTTGGCGCCGATCCGTCCCCAGCAGGTTTCGACCACATAGTTGCCGAACAGGTCGATGCTCATCCAGATGCTATAGTCGCGCGCGATATTATGGGCCGGGTCCAAGGCGCGCAGGTGGATCAGGCGGGAAGGAAACGCGTGCTCCATCGCCATAGGATAGGCATAAGCGCCCTACCCGTCTTACGACTTGTCTGACTCAGTGCCGGTCCATTGATTCACTGTCCCGATCAGCGGAACCGCAGCAGTTGGATATTGCAGAGCCTCCGAAAAGATGGCAGGGCGCATGGCCTGACGGGCGGGTATAGCTCAATGGTAGAGCACTAGCCTTCCAAGCTTGTGATGCGGGTTCGATCCCCGCTACCCGCTCCAGTCTGAATCCGGGTTTCCAATCCGACAGCTTTCGCCTCGATCGGCAAGTCGCTGCGACGCTGGCTATTTCACGATTGATGAAGCTGCCACCGGGGATCGGCGACAAGGCGTGCAGCTGTCGAATGCACCCACCATGATCATTTTGGCCGATCGGTTTAGTCAGTTTTTAGCCGAACCTCGCACTTCTTGAACCAGGGTCAGTGTGTTGAGCAGCGCGAGCAGCATGGCCGACCACCGCTCGCCCAGAAGATCGGCGGCCGCCGCGGGCCAGATATCCAAAGCGCGTTCCACCGTTGCCTCGACCTGCGATGTCAACACAGTGCTCTACCACTGGGCTACACGCCCCACGGGAATTACGCCAATTGCGAGGCTGCCCTGTTGGCGCAAGCTGCTGCAAATCTGATGGGAAGCCCTTAACCGTCAAAGGCGCGAGCCGAAGGATGAAATCGCCTCTGTTTAATCTGCAGCGAAAATGATATCTAAATAGTATCTATAGGATATCGTATTAGTACTTCTGCCACCGGAAGCTTGGAATTTGGGCGGTGCCTTAGAGGATCACCGCTTAACGGCGACCAGGGCGTAGCCAAGGCTATCGTCTTTCGATCCTCGGCCTAAAGCCATGGTCAAATGCGCCAGCAGGAGGAACAGCAGGGCGAGTGGCAATAATGGCAGCAGTAATAGCAGTTGCAGAAGCCAAGGCCGCGAGGGCTTAGCCAAGCGCATCGCCACGACGATCAGCTTGTTGGCGATGACGGCAATGTCGTTGCCACGCTCTTCGATCTGCACATCGGTGAAGGCGTCGAACATGCGGTTCAGCGCATATTTCGTGAAGCGGTGAAAGTCATAGGGGGCGTAATGGACGCGCGCGGAAAAGGGCACGGTGGCGATCAGAGTTCCGCCCGGCTTCAGCACGCGCTCGATTTCCGCGATCAAGGTCAGTGGCTGAGGGGAATGTTCCAGCACCTCCGTGCAAAGCACTGTGTCGAAGCTGGCATCCGGGAACGGGATAGAAAGCCCGTCAAAGGGAATGACCTCGTCACTTCCCTGCATGGCGAAGGCATCTGCCTGCGGCACGTCTATCCCGGTGTAGCGTACGGCTTCAGGCAGAAAGCTGCGGTACGGCATTTCTCCGCATCCGACATCCAGAAGATCGCCGCGCAAGCCCGAAAGCCTTGGGCCAAGAAAAGTCCAGATCGTTCCCAGCTGAAGATCGACAAGGCAACGGATTCTGAAGGCGATCCGGGATGGCAGCGATGACCCGAAGCGCAGGGGAATCGGTTGGAAAAGTTCGACCTGTGAGATTTCAGGCATAGGAGGATTATCCGTTCTTGCGAGCATATTAGTCCCCGCGATTAGAGCGGCTTGAAGCCCCAGCTCATGAAATTACCCACGTTGAAGGGTAGCCGACGGCGGTCCAGCCATGATCCGCGCAGCAACCGGGTCAACACCCGCTTGGGCGCGTCCGGTATCGGCACCAGCCTCAGCCAGTAGCTCGGCCGATAGCTGTTGCGAAAGCTCGCACCATCGACAGGGGTATAGCCGTTGTGCTGGAGCAGGCGTTTCGCGCTTTCCGCCGAGAAGAGCTGCATATGTTCGATATCGACGATCGGCGAGCGGCGGCCGAGCAGGCGGTTGAGCCAGGCGCGGCGGTCATGCGTCACGCCAACGAACACGCCGCCGGGCTTCAGCAGGCGATAGGCGGCGGCGACCAGCGCGCCGGGGTCTTGCACATGCTCCAGCGTCATAAAGCAGCAGATGAGGTCGAAGCTTTCAGGCGCGAAATCTGCTTCTTCGAATATGCCTTCACGGACCCAGGGCTGGCGGTGTGTAGGCGCGGCGGCGATCGCGGCGCTTGAGGGTTCGACGCCCACTAGTTGAGCAAAACCGGCAGTTTGAAGCCTTTCGAGGAAGGCGCCCGTGCCTGTCCCGATCTCCAGCGCGGCCCCCCGCCCCTTCAACTGTTCGAGCACGGTGCCCAGCGCTGCGGCATAAGCATCGGCGGCGTCCTCCGCCTCCTCCGCGCTGTCATAGTCGGCCGCATGATAGCTGGCGGCGAGCGAGGCGATGCTGGGCGGGCGATCGACATAGGCAAGGTCGCAGGACCGGCAGCGGACCATCGCATGGCTCATATATTCCGGCACCTTGCGCGAGGCGAAGCTCGACGCGTTGACCCGGCTTTCGTCACACGTATCGGACAGGAAAGGCTCGGCTTGGTCGGCTCCCGCTCCGCACAGGGGACAGGCGCGTGCCATGGCTATGGGTTCATGCTTCATGAAGCCAAGCTAGGCTGGGTTGGTTGAATAAATCTTAACCATATCTCGCGAATTTGCGGGTCCATGAAAGAAGCGCCCCTGATCGCGGTAGAGCCGCAGGACACGCACCCTCTGGCGCGCCGCATCCGCGGCCAGGCCCTGCGCATGGTGACGCGGGCCAAGGCGTCGCATATCGGATCGGCGCTGTCGATCGCCGACATCATGGCGGTGCTTTATGGGCGCGCTCTGCGGGTAAGCCCCGCCGCTCCCAAGCATGCCGAGCGGGACCGTTTCATCCTTTCCAAAGGCCACGCCTGCGTAGCCGTCTATGCGGCGCTCGCGGAAACAGGTTTTTTCGACCAGTCGCTGCTGGAAACCTATGGCGCGGACGGGTCGATGCTGATGGCGCACATCAGCCACAAGGTGCCGGGTGCGGAATTTTCCACCGGGGCGCTTGGCCATGGCCTGCCCTTCGGCACCGGCAAGGCACTGGCGGCGAAGCGGAAGGGCCAAGCCTGGCGCACGGTAGTGCTGACGAGCGACGGCGAATGGGGTGAAGGCAGCAATTGGGAGGCGGCGCTGTTCGCGGCGCATCATGGGCTCGATAACCTCATTTGCATCCTCGACTATAATAAGCTGCAAAGCCTCAAGGCGGTGGACGAGACACTCAGGCTCGAGCCGCTCCATTCGAAATTCGAAGCCTTTGGCTGGGCGGTGCGCGAGGTGGACGGCCATGACCATGACGCGCTGATCGATG
>CAMLKX010000104.1 GCA_946480515.1 uncultured Sphingomonadaceae bacterium
TTAAGATCGCCGACTCCATCGCCGTTGCTGTCCTGGAAAGAGCGGGGGTAAATTTGGTAGATGGCGCCGCGCTGCCACCATGGCGCGGTTTCCTGGCCAATCGTCATTGCACCATGAACTCGCCGCTTGCGATCATCCGCACCCCTTCGCCGTTTGGCCGCTTAACGAAGCGCGCGCAGGAAATTTCCCCGCCAAGATCAGGGTTGATCCCTGTGGTCCGGGAGGCGAGAATACCGGCGAGGAAGGCGGACAGACTATTGGACGGATGGTGGAGCCGAGGGGGATCGAACCCCTGACCTTCGCAATGCCATTGCGACGCTCTCCCAGCTGAGCTACGGCCCCGTCCGGCTGCGCCTTTAGGCGAAGTTTCCGGCACTGGAAACCGGAAAATCAATCGCAGGCGTGATGCGGCCAACCCCTCGAGAGCTTGGCCGCAAAAACCTCAAACTTCTTCGTCACCCTCGGTTTCGACGCCCAGGTCGTCGTCGCCGGTGCCGATGTCGACCTCGTCGTCGGGGCTCGGCTCCTGATCGTCAATCGCCAGATCCTCGGCTCCGAGATCCTGATCGGCGTCGGCCTCCTTGCCCGCTGGGGCGGCCGATTCGAACGGCATTGGCTGCTTCGATTTCAGGACCGGCTCGGGAACGAACTCCATCCCGCAGCTGATGCAGGTCACTGGCTCGTCGTTGCCAAGATCGTAAAAGCGGGTGCTGCACTTGGGACAGGTGCGCTTGTGACCCCACTCGGGCTTCACCATGAGCCTTGTTACTCCAATCCATAACGGGAATTTCGTTCCGCCCAATTCGGCAGGATCGAATGCGGCGCGCGCCTTGCCATAGGGGAGGCCCGGTGTCAAAGAGTTGCCTCTCGTGAACCGGCCCACTCCTCTACCGCCCTCCCGGGCGATCGCCGTCGATGGTCCTGCGGCAAGCGGGAAGGGAACCATCGCCCGTGCTGTCGCCGCTCATTTCGATCTGCCGCACATGGATACGGGCATGCTCTACCGAGCTGTCGCGCTCAGCGTCGTGCGTTGGGGCGGCGATCCCGGTAACCTGTTCGGCGTCCTTCGCGCGTGCGACGACATGTCGATCAGCCCTGACGATCCGGAGCTCAGGAGCGAAATGGTTGGCGAAGTCGCATCCCGGATTTCAGCCTATCCGGAGCTTCGTGCGCGCCTGCTCGATCGGCAGCGAAGCTTCGCGCGTCAAGCCGGCGGTGCGGTTCTGGACGGGCGGGACATCGGCACTGTGATCGCTCCCGACGCGGGGGCGAAGCTCTTCGTCACTGCAAGCCCGGAGGTTCGGGCCAGGCGCCGTCTCGCCGAGCTGCTGGAACGCGGGATTGCCACCCATTACGACGATGTTCTGGTCGATATTCGTGCCCGCGATCAGCGTGACATGCACCGCCAGGCTGCTCCACTGGCGATGGCGCCAGACGCCGACTTGCTGGATACGAGCGAACTCAGTATAGACGCCGCCGTCCGACGAGCGGTGGAGCTCGTGGAAGCTCGTCTCAAGGCGCGCGCGTAGGGAATCGGCGGCAGGCCGCGGCTTCCCGTCGCGCCTTTTTTGCTTGCGATCAGCTTCTTCGAATGTGCCGCATCGCAGGATGCCCTTCCAGCACGGGGTTGGAAGGGCGGCATGGTTTCTCCAGGTCCGCCTGACGGTAAGCCGACCATGTTGGTCCGGCTGGCGGCATGAAGCGACACGTTCGAAAGACAAAGATCCATATGGCCACTACGGCATTTCCGTCCCGCGACGACTTCGCGGCATTGCTTAATCAGTCGCTCGGCGGCGAAAACGAGGCCTTCGAGGGTCGTGTCGTCAAGGGCCGGGTTACCGGAATCGAAAACGACCTGGCGGTCATCGATGTCGGACTGAAGTCGGAAGGACGGGTGCCGCTGCGCGAGTTCGCAGCACCGGGTCAGAAAGCCGAAATCGCGATTGGCGACGAAGTCGAGGTCTATGTCGACCGTGTCGAGAATGCCAACGGCGAAGCGATGCTCAGCCGCGACCGCGCCCGCCGCGAAGCCGCCTGGGACAAGCTTGAGAAGGAATTCGAAGCCGGCAACCGCGTTGACGGCGTAATCTTTGGCCGGGTCAAGGGCGGTTTCACCGTCGATCTCGGCGGGGCGGTCGCCTTCCTTCCGGGAAGCCAGGTCGATATCCGGCCGGTCCGCGATGTCACTCCGCTGATGGATCTCAGCCAGCCGTTCCAGATCCTCAAGATGGATCGTCGCCGCGGCAACATCGTCGTGTCTCGCCGCGCGATCCTGGAGGAAACCCGCGCCGAGCAGCGTTCAGGCCTGATCCAGTCGCTGCATGAAGGCCAGATCATCGACGGCGTGGTTAAGAATATCACCGATTATGGCGCCTTCGTTGATCTCGGTGGGATCGACGGGCTGCTGCACGTCACGGACATCAGCTACAAGCGCGTGTCGCACCCGGGCGAGATCCTGAACATCGGCGACACCGTGAAGGTGCAGATCATCCGCATCAACCGCGACACCCAGCGCATCAGCCTGGGCATGAAGCAGCTGGAAAGTGACCCGTGGGAAGGCGCCGGCGCCAAGTATCCGATCGAGGGCGTGTTCCGCGGCCGCGTGACCAACATCACCGAATATGGCGCATTCGTCGAACTGGAGCCCGGGATCGAAGGTCTGGTCCACGTCTCCGAGATGAGCTGGACCAAGAAGAATGTTCACCCGGGCAAGATCGTCAGCACCAGCCAGGAAGTGGACGTCAAGATCCTCGAGGTCGACGAGGAGAAGCGGCGGATCAGCCTTGGTCTGAAGCAGGCTCAGGCCAACCCCTGGTCCGATTTCGCCGAAAAGCATCCGGTCGGATCGACGGTCGAGGGCGAGGTGAAGAACGCGACCGAGTTCGGGCTGTTCGTCGGCCTCGAAGGCGACGTCGACGGCATGGTGCACATGTCGGACATCGCCTGGGGAGTCTCGGGCGAAGAAGCGCTGGCTCTCCACCGCAAGGGCGAGACCATCCAGGCGCAGGTCCTCGATGTCGACGTCGAGAAGGAGCGCATCAGCCTTGGCATCAAGCAGCTTGAGCGAGGCGGCGTGGCAACTGGCGGTGCGTCGGGCAGCGTCGGCAAGGGCGAAACGGTCACCGTTACGGTCCTTGAGGTTCGTGACGGCGGGCTCGAAGTCCAGGTTGGCGATGATGGAGCAACCGGCTTCATCAAGCGCACGGACCTTGGCCGCGATCGCGACGAGCAGCGTCCGGAGCGGTTCCAGGTCGGACAGAAATTCGATGCTCTGGTGATCGGCTTCGATCGGTCCAAGAAGCCGAATTTCTCGATCAAGGCGCTTCAGATTGCAGAGGAAAAGCAGGCTGTGGCGCAATATGGGTCGTCCGACAGCGGGGCCAGCCTCGGCGACATTTTGGGCGAAGCGCTCAAGCAGAAGGAAAGCACCAAGAGCTGATCGACTGGGGCGCCGCGGCAACACCGCGGCGCCCTTTCCGACTCGGGCATCTTGCGTACGGTGCCGGTTTTTGACAGCAATGCGCTCGTGCCGGGGCGTGGGGCTGGTTGCCGGCCGGTTTTCTGCGGGGGAAATTGATGATCCGTTCCGAACTGGTCCAGAAGATCTGCGGAGACCATCCGGATTTGAAGCAGCATGAGGTGGAGGCCGTTGTCACCGCCTTGTTCGATTCAATCACTGAGCAGCTTGCCATCGGTGGACGGGTCGAGTTGCGTGGTTTTGGAGCCTTTTCCACGCGTCAGCGTGATGCACGCGTCGGCCGTAATCCACGAACCGGCGCGGCAGTGGATGTCGACGCCAAGCGTGTCCCCTATTTCAAGCCCGGTAAGGAAATGCGAGACCGCCTGAAGGTCTAGGCGGCGGCAGTTTTCGGTTCAGGCCGATCGGACGCCCTCATGGATCCTACGGCTGGCACTGCCATGCGCAGGCGATACCACGCCAACAGCAGCACCATGGGGACCAGCCATACGATTCGGCTCTGATAGCGATCGTGAACGTCCGATAGTGCTCCGGCCATGGCCGCGTTGGCGAGCACCGAGGTTCCGACCGCGACAAGAAGGGAGACGCTGATGCGATCCCGCCGCCGCCAGCAGATCAGGATGGCAAACGGGCATAGGAGCATGGCCACCGCCGCTAGCGGCGTGGTGATCGCGCGGATCAGTCGCTTGGGGTTTTGATCCAGCACCTGCCGTGAAGCATGCAGCTGGGCGACGGTTTCCGGCCGGTCTCGATTCAGCGTGAATGCGATCCCGCCGTGGATGTCCTGACAGCCCACCGGACACTCGTCATCCAATGCCTGGAACGCAACCAGCTGACTTGCCATCCCGCCAGCGGCTGAGCTCAGGAAGCGCAGCGGCTGCGCGGCAATCGCTCCGCGGTTGGCGACTGCCATTTGATCGATCCAGCGCCACCGCTCCTCCGGCTCTGCATGCCAGATCATCGTCGTGATCGGCGTATTCGCTCCGCCCCACAGGAGTTGCTGGCTGTCGCGCGGCAACTTGGGTGCGATGGCGCAGAGTTCTGCCGGAGCGTCGCGTCCGCAATGGCTCGCGAGCCACGGCGCAATCAGCCCGTCCTCGTTAAGCCGGGCGAACAGGAACAGCGGCCCTGCCGGTGAAACAGAGGCACGATTGAGCACGGTCTTGTTGGCGCTGGCGAGAAAGAGCGCTGCGAGGCAGGACGCCAACAACGCTGTTGCCGCCCGTTTTGCACATCGACGGAGGCCAGTCCCAAGACATGCGTCAGCAGCGATGGTCACGGCCGCTGTAATGGGAAGCAGGACCAGATGGGTATAGTGCGTCATCGCTAGCGCGGTTGCGACTAGCCAGAGCGTGGGAGTCCCAGGATCTGAGGAGTCGCGAGAAGCCGCTAGCCAACTCACCAGCACCAAGGGACCGGTGAATGCATCGGGCATGAACTGGCCCGCATGCCATGGCAGCGAGGTCGCGACGGCGGTAAACAGGATTGCCGCCGTGCCGACCGGACGCGAAGCTTCCGGAATGACATTGTTCACGGCGATGAACAGGATTCCGGCAATGATTACGGCTTGCGCAGTCAATGCGAGCCATAGCCCGGCCGCATTTGGCAACGTGGACACGAAGGGCTTCAGGAACCATCCGTAGGCACTGGACCGATCGATTGCATATTCGGGAGCAAAGGCGATCCCGAGGTAAGTGCCGCTGTCGGGGAAAATCAGTGGGAAGCGGTTGAAGATCGCCGCCCACATCAGCAGGAGAACACAGCCAGCGAACAACGCCAGCCTTACTGCCAATGTCTCAACCGACGCAGATCGAACCATCAGTAGGGCTTGGCTGATCATGGTGAACTTCGGGTTAAAAGATTGCGGCGCTTGACCGATATGGCAGGCTGCTGCTTCAGTCGAGGCGTGCGGACGTGGCGAAACGGGTAGACGCAGCGGACTTAAAATCCGCTTCCCAATCGGGAGTGCGGGTTCGAGTCCCGCCGTCCGCACCATTCACCGAATTTCTGAGCAGCACGGTCACCTCAGCGTCCCGATGCTGGTGACCCCTACGGGAATCGAACCCGTGTTTCAGCCGTGAAAGGGCCGCGTCCTAACCGCTAGACGAAGGGGCCGTGTGGCAAGCCGGGCTCGCTTAGGCAAGGTGATCCCACCGGTCAAGCGACCGCGGCATCGTCAAGGTGCATCTCCGCCGCATTGCCGCCATTCCACTCATCGCGCTTGATGCTGCCGGCGAGCCACCAGCGCTGAGCGGCTCCCGCTGCCAGCAGTGCCTCGCCCAGCGGCGTGCCCGCTGCACGAAAGGCGATCAGCTTGAAGCTCCGTCCGTCGTCACCGGCGGCAATCGCCCGCACATGCCCGTTGCCGACGATGCCTGGCTTCAACAGTCTGGCAGGACCGGCAGCAAGCCGGGGAGAGGGCCAGCCAGCGCCATAGGGTCCACCCGCATCCAGTTCGTCGCAAAGCGCCCCGGCGACTCCGCCGGGCGCGACCAGAGCGTCAATCAGCATGGCTCGGTCGGAGCGTGCTGACTCGATATTCGCGCCCAGCCGGTCGCAGAGATATCCGCGAAGTGCCTCGAGCTTGCCCGGCGCGATGGTCAGGCCCGCGGCCATGGCATGACCGCCACCAGCGAGCAGCAGGCCGCTGTCCTTTGCGGCCAACACTGCCGACTCCGCTGATCGACCGGCCCGAGCCCTTGCCGCTGCCGTCCTCATCCTCGGCGATGACGATCGCGGGACGACCGAAGCGTTCCTTCAATCGGCTCGCGACGATCCCGATGACGCCCGGATGCCAGCCGCGGCCCGAGACGATCAGCACCGGCGACCCATCCGCCTTTGCCTGCGTTTCAGCCTGCTCCGTCACCAGCATTTCGATCGCGCGCCGTTCCTCGTTCAGCCGGTCGAGCTCGGCGGCGATGGAGCGCGCCTCCTCCGGGTCGGTCGCGGTCAAGAGCCGTACGCCAAGATTGCCGACGCGCCCGCCGGCGTTGATCCGTGGCCCAAGCGCGAAACCGAGGTCGCGGCAGGTCGGCGCCTTGGTCAGCCGTGCGGCTTCGATCAGCGCTGACATGCCCAGGTTTGCGCCGCGTGCAATAATCTTCAGGCCCTGGGTGACGAAGGCGCGATTGAGGGTCTTAAGCCGCGCCACATCGGCGACCGTGCCGAGTGCCACCAGGTCGAGCAAGTCGAGCAGCTGCGGTTCCGTGGCCTGATTGAAGTGTCCAATCCGGCGCAACGCGCGCACAAGCGCAACTCCG
>CAMLKX010000105.1 GCA_946480515.1 uncultured Sphingomonadaceae bacterium
ACTCGCACTTCGGGTCCGAGCTGCCGCTGAAGAGCCTCCACCGCCGACCCCCCGTCTGGCAGCTGAACGCGCGCAACCTTGGGCGGGACGAGCGGAACGGTCACGTCGATGAGGATCTTGCCAACCAGTGAGTCGCGGACTGCGCCGGCAACCGCTTGCTGCGCCTGGAAAGGCACCGTGAGGACAACAATGTCGGAGCGATCGGCCGCCTCCCGATTCTCGGCCCCACTGACCGTTCCGCCGGAACGTGCCTGCAAGTCCGCTGCGACCGCGTCGGCGGCAGCCGCGTCACGCGAGCCGATGATGACCCGGTAGCCCGCCTTGGCCCAGCGCAAGGCGAGGCCGGCGCCTTCATGGCCCGTCCCGCCGAGGATACCGATCAGTGTCATTCCTCGTTCGGCTCCTTTTGCATCATTCTAAGGCGCGTTGATCAGCTATTGATGTAGGACGTCTTAAGGACGGTGAAGAACTCCTTGGCGTAGCTGCCCTGCTCGCGTGGGCCGTAGCTCGACGCCTTCCGACCGCCAAACGGGACATGATAATCAAGGCCAGCCGTCGGCACATTGACCATGACCAGCCCCGACTGGGAGTTCCGCTGGAAGTCGCGAGCATATTTGAGGGACGTGGTGCAGATCCCGGACGACAGGCCGAATTCCGTGTCATTGGCCGTCGCCAGCGCCTCGTCATAGTCCTTAACCCGAATAACGGCCGCGACCGGTCCGAAAATTTCTTCGCGGCTGATGCGCATCTGATTGGTGGCTCCGGTCAGCAGCGCAGGCGAGAGGTAATGCCCTGGCGTGTCGAGCTCCAGCCGCTCTCCGCCGATCCGGGTGGCGCCTTCCTTCTCGGCGAGAGCGAAATATTCGAGGTCGGCGTCCAGTTGCCGCGCATCGACCACTGGACCGATCTGAGTTCCGGCGCGCAAGGCGTGACCGACATTCAGCTTGGACATCTCTGCCGACAGCCGCTCCACGAACCGATCATGGATCCCATCGGTGACAATCAGCCGTTCCGATGCCGTGCAGCGCTGACCGGTCTGAATGAAGGAGCCGTTGAGGGCGCAATGCACCGCCACGTCGAGGTCCGCGTCATCCAGAATGATCAGTGGGTTCTTGCCGCCCATCTCCAATTGAATGCGCGACATCCGGCCGATTGCCCGGGCAGCGATCGCCCGTCCGGTGGGGACGGAGCCCGTAAAAGTGATTGCGTCGACACCGTCGACCAGCGGGTTGCCCACCACCGAGCCGCGGCCCATCACCAGATTGACTACTCCGGCGGGCGCTCCGGCACGGTGGAAAATATCCACCAGCGCCCAGGCGCTCGCAGGGACGAGGTCTGCCGGCTTGAACACAACTGTATTGCCGAAGGCCAAGGCTGGACCGATTTTCCACGCTGCGATCGCGATCGGAAAATTCCAGGGCGTGATCACCCCGATCACACCCACCGGCTCGCGCGTCACATCAACGTCGACACCCGGCCGCACCGCCGGGAATTTCTCTCCGGACACCCGGATTGCTTCGCCCGCGAAATAGCGCATGACTTCGGCCGCGCGAAGAACTTCGCCGACTCCCTCCGGGCGGGTTTTCCCTTCCTCGCGGGAAAGCAGCTCGCCCAATTCGTCACTGCGGGCGAACAACTCCGCCGCAACCTTGTGGAGCAAGTCGGCCTTGGCTTGCGCGGTCGTCCGCCACCACGCCGGCTGCGCAGCCCGGGCAGCGGCCAGGGCATCGGCAACATCCTGTTCCGTCGCCGAGGCATATTCACCGATCACGTCGTTCGTATCGCTTGGATTGATGTTCGGCCGAGCCTGATCGACGCGAACCCATTCTCCGCCGATGAGATTGGCAAAAGGCTTCATGACCATGAACTCCAAGACTGAAAGGGCGAATTGCGCGAAGGCGCGGGCCTCGGCTCTAGAATCGAGCCGAGGGATTGTCCATTTGGCTCGGCATCAGAGTGTATAGCGCGATCCGAAGCTGCTCTCATGCTGGTCGATAACGGACCGTACGACATTGTTCATCAATGTCATGCGGGTTGGAAGCGGCGCCGACGTTCGCTTGATCATGACCGCCACCGCATAACTCCGTCCATCGGGAGCGGTGAGGATGCCGATATCGTTGTAGCCCGCCTGGGTTCCTCCAAGCACTTGTCCGGTGCCGGTCTTGTGGCTGAGCGACCAGCCCGGGCGCAGACCGCCCTTGAGCCGGTTCGCACCAGTCCTGGTATTGCCCATGATCGACAACAGGCGAGCCGTCGACGATGGCGATAAGAGCTCGCCTCGCTTCAGCCTGGCGAGCGCATCGACAATCGCGGCCGGAGCGGCGCCGTCGTAGGGATCCTCAACGTAGCGGTCGAACGCGGACTTGCGTACTGAATAGGGAAGCGCATTGCGCGCCCGGTAAAAGGCGTCGCCGATTGAGTAGCTTGGGGTCCAGATGAGCCCGGCGATCCTCGACTGGAGCGCGCGCTCCCCATCATAAAAGCGGATGGCCCCAAGCTGCCGGTTCGCAATGAACGCGCGGACTGCCGAAGGGCCGCCGACCGAACGCATCAACTTGTCGTTGCACGTATTGTCGCTCTTCGTAAGCGCATCATACATCAGCGACCCCAAGGTCGTCGTATAGCCTCCGCCGAGGATTTTGGCCGCGATCGGCTGATGAAACAGGGTGAGGTCGCTGCGGCTCAGGGTAACCCGGTCGTTGAGGCTGACTCGACCCTTGTCCACCGCGTCCATCGCAGTCAGCGCAACCCAGAATTTGGAAACGCTCTGCTGCGGATAAAGCTCTTCATCCTTCCAGCCGGTGCTCCAGCCCTGATCGACCGATTTGACGGCGATGCCGACCCGACCCGGGAATGCCGCGCCGAGACTATCGATGCGCTGCGCCAGCGCGGGTGGAGCACTTGGCCGCAAGGTCGGCGCCGCCAAGCCTGGGCGCGCGACAATCGGCGCCGGCGGAACAGCTTGCGCAACCGCCGACCCCGGTAGAGCGCCCAGAAATACCGCAGCCGCCCAACCTGACTTCATGATGTCACGAATCCCTCAGCCCCAAACCTTAAACGCGATTAGCGCAGTCCTGATGAACCACGGCTTCACGGCTGGGCCAGAATCGCAAATTAGGCGGGGGTTGCCAAGTCTTTGAAGCGGCAGGGTTTCAGTTTAGCGGCTTCCAGAAAGCAAAGCTGCACTCTCAATTTCATCGAGTGCGCGATGCACTGCGATGTACCGCCGAGCCTGATCGATCCACTCTTTCGCACGCGTAGCTCCGGGCAGCCGCATGGCCTCGGCAAGAGCGCCATCGACTTGCCCCGCCGCCAATCGCGCCTGAGCTCGTGCATACCGTTCCGAAGGTTGCTCCGAGGGGCGGTCGGCATGACGAACGGAAATCAGTGAACCGAGTTCGCGCTGGAAGCTGGACCAGATGCTTTCGTTCGGATCCCCGGCTAACAACTCATCCTCGGCCGCTTCGTATCCGGCAATCAGCTGGTCCAACCGCACGGGCTGTCGCGAAAGGCTGATGATGGTGGCCACGGCGCGCGGGTGCTGATCCCCGAATCTGTCCGTCAGGAGCGTCTCGATATAGCCCAGCGGTACACCTCGATCCACCGACCGACGGGCGGCGAAGGCAACAAGTAGCGCATCCGCGCGTCCCGCCGATCCTGCGGCGAGCTTGGTCGTGTTCTCGATGGCCTGCAATCGCGCTTCGAGCGCAGCAATGCGGGGCTCGGCGACTGGAAGTGCGGCGATCGCAATTGGACGCCTGGGCGGGCTGAGAGGTAGAGCTGGGCCCCTCAGTTGAATCTCCGGACCGATGCCGGCGAGGCGCGCCGCTTCGTCCCAGCGGGCGAGCGCCCACACCGCGGCTCCGGCGCCCGCAAGCAGCAGCAGCAATCCGATGAGCAACCGGGCGGCCCACCCCATCCGCGATCTTGGTGAAGCATTGCTCATTACGGTTGCGCATCCTCGCACAGCCGCGCAGCAAGCGCCAGCAACGCCTGTTCGCTTGGTTCAGAGGCGACTCCGACCTCACGCCAACCTGATCCCGCCGCATCCGCGGCTGCGGAACTGATCGCCGCCAGCTTCACCGTCGCGCGATTGATCGGAGCATGATCGGCGAGTTCCGACAGCCTCCTCCCAGCCCGCGGCGAGTGGACCGCGACAACCGAGTGCTCGACCGCCGCGAAATCGTCAGGCTGCTGAAGCATATCCGAAGAATAGACGACCCGTCGCTCAATCGCGATGCGATCCTGCCGAGGCGAATGGTGGTCGCGGCCGGCAAGATGAAGGAGCGGAAGGGCCGGGGAAATGGCGGCGAGCAGTGCTTCGACAGTGCCTGGACCGGTGATCACCTGAGTGAAGCCTGCACCCCGCGCAGCCGCAGCAGTGGCCGGTCCGACGGCGTAGACGGTCAATCCAAGAAAGTCGGCCAGGCGGGGACCGGCATGGCGGATCGCGTTCGAGCTCGTCAGCAGCACCCCGCCAAACTCCCCTGCCGGCGGTGCAATCCACGGCACTGCATGAACTTCGAACAAGGGCATCTTGATCGAGTCAAGGCCAAGTACCGCCGCGCGCCCGGCAGTCTGCGTCGCGCCCGGTTCGGGACGAAGCACGACCAATCGCTTCATGATCCCGGAAACAGGCGGCGAATCTCGGGCGGAGATCGCTCCAGCATGGCAATCGCCAATGCCGCGGCTGATTCCTCGCTGCCGATCGCCAAGCGTGCGTCCTCCCGGACCACCTCTGCTCCGTTCTCGCTGAGCAGTTCGGCCCTCAGCCACAAGGCGTCGCCCTCGACCAGAGCCAATGCCCCGACCGGCGAATGGCAGGTTCCGCCCAGCGCGCGCGAAAAGGCGCGTTCCGCCAGCACCGCAGCCATGGTCTCCTGATCGCTGATTGGACCGAGCAGCGCCCGCGTGTTGATGTCGTCCGAGCGGCACTCGATCCCGATTGCCCCCTGCCCTGGCGCTGGAAGCATCAGCTCGACCGGGATCGCGGAGCCGACATCGTAACGGCCAAGCCGCTCCAGCCCCGCGGCGGCAAGCAGCGTCGCGTCTGCTTCTCCGGCCGCGATTTTCGCTAACCGAGTCTCGACATTGCCGCGCAGCGATTCAACCAGCAGGTCAGGGCGCATTCGCAGCAGTTGCGCCGCTCGGCGCGGCGAGGACGTTCCGACCCGGGCACGCTCCGCCAGCTGAGCAACGGTGACGGCGCCAATCAGACGATCGCGTACGTCCGCACGCGGAAGCATGGCCGCCAGCGTCAGCGCGGGGGGCCGCTTGCTCTCCACATCCTTCATTGAGTGGACGGCAGCATCGATTTCGCCGCCGAGCAACGCGCGATCGAGCTCCTTTGTCCACAGCGCCTTGCCGCCGATGTCGGCGAGGGGGCGGTCCTGGATGCGATCTCCGCTAGTTTTGATCACCACCAGCTGAACGCTGCCGCCGCTCCAGCCGTGCACCCGCTCGAGCGCGGCGGCAACCGATCGCGCCTGCGCCAGGGCGAGAGGCGAGCCGCGCGTTCCTAGGGTTAGCGAGGTGGTCAACGTTGCCATGCCCCCCCCTAGCCGACGCGTCGCCCATCAGGCAAAGGAACCAAGCATGGCTATCATCCTCGGCCTGGAATCCTCGTGCGACGACAGTGCGGCGGCGCTGGTCACGTCCGACCGCCAGATTCTGGCTCAGGCGGTCGTCGGCCAGGCGGAGCTTCATCAGCCTTTCGGTGGCGTGGTTCCGGAGGTTGCCGCTCGTGCCCATGTCGAAATCCTTCCCGGCCTAATCCGGCAGGTGCTCAGCGAAGCTAGCATTGCAGTCGACCGGATCGATGCGGTCGCAGCAACCGCAGGCCCCGGGCTGATCGGTGGGGTCATGGTTGGACTGATGGCCGGCAAGGGTATCTCGCTCGCAACCGGCAAGCCGCTGATCGCCATCAACCATCTCGAAGGGCATGCGCTCTCCCCCCGCCTCGTCAATCCGGACCTTACTTTCCCCTATCTCCTGCTCCTCGTCAGCGGGGGTCATTGTCAGCTGCTCGAAGTGCGGGGCGTCGGTGCTTACCGCCGGCTCGCGACCACCATCGACGATGCCGCTGGCGAGGCGTTCGACAAAGCGGCCAAGTTGCTTGGCCTCACCTATCCCGGGGGACCGGCGATCGAGCAGTTGGCTAAGAGCGGTAATCCCGAGGCGGTCCCATTGCCGCGGCCCCTCACCGGCAGCAGGGAGCCTCACTTCTCCTTCGCTGGCCTCAAAAGCGCGGTGCAGCGGGCGGTCGCGAGCGGGAGCTACGCGCCGGCCGATGTGGCGGCAAGCTTCCAGCAAGCGGTCATCGACTGCCTAGTCGACCGCACCGACCTTGCGTTGCGTTCCAGCGCGGCGCCCGCTCTGGTTGTTGCCGGCGGAGTGGCTGCCAATCAGGGCATCCGCCAAGCGCTCGCCGCGCTTTCCAGCCGCCACGGGCGAGACTTTTTTGTTCCGCCGTCATGGTTGTGCACCGACAACGCCGCGATGATCGGGTGGGCCGGTGCCGAACGGTTTGCAGCCGGAGAGTTTGATGGCCTGGAGGTTCCTGCGCGGGCCCGCTGGCCTCTCGACCAGTCAGCAGAGACAGTGAGAGGGGCGGGGGTGAAGGCGTGACGATCGAGCGGCTGGGAGTGATTGGCGGGGGAGCGTGGGGAACAGCGCTCGCTCAGGTCGCGGCAAGTGGCGGCCGAGACATCCTGTTGTGGGCACTAGAGCAAGAG
>CAMLKX010000106.1 GCA_946480515.1 uncultured Sphingomonadaceae bacterium
CGCGGCTCGACCATATCTTGTGGCCATTGAGCACATATTCGTCGCCCTCGCGAACGGCGGTCGCGCGCACGCCCGCTAAGTCGGAACCGGCCATTGGTTCGGACCAGGCCTGTGCCCAGATTTCTTCGCCGCTCGCCATCTTCGGCAGGAAGCGCTGCTTCTGCTCGTGGGTGCCGAATTCGATCAGCGTCGGGCCGAGCAGGAAGATGCCGTTCTGGTTGACCCGGCCCGGAGCTCCGGAGCGGTAATACTCCTCTTCGAAGATCAGCCACTGGATCAAGTCGAGTCCTCGGCCGCCGTATTCCTGGGGCCATGTCACCATGCCCCAGTCGCCAGATTTCAGCGTTTTTTCCCACTCGCGATGAGCTTCAAACCCTTCGCGGGTGGCGTCAAAATGCTCGAGCGGCTCGGCCGGCACATGGGCGGCCAGCCATTCACGCACTTCGGCGCGGAACGCCTGCTGTTCGGAAGTATAAGTCAGGTCCATCAGAACTTCGCCGCGCCCTTCCCTTCAACGAAGGCATCGCGCGCTTTCTGACTGTCCTCATGCATATACATTTCCAGGGTGAAGCCCTGTTCGATCCGGTAGTGGTCGGAGGGATTGGTCGGCTCGATCAGGTTCAGCGCCTGCTTGGCGATCACCAGCGCCGCCCGGCTCTTCGCCGCGATGATCTCGCAGAAGGCGAAGGCCTCCTTCTTCAACTGTTCCAGCGGCACCACCTTGTGGACCGATCCATGGCGGTAAGCATCCTCGACCGAAATCTTGCCGCCTGTGAAGAAATTGGCGCGCACCATCTGGATCGGCAGCATGCGCGACATGAAGGCCGCGCCGCCCATCGCCCCTCGGTCGATTTCGGGCAACGAGAAATAGGCGCCCTCCGCCGCAATCAGCGCGTCGCAGGCGCCGGCGATGTTCACGCCGCCGCCGATGACGAAGCCGTGCAATGCTCCGACTACCGGAACCGCACAGTCGCGGATCGCCTTGAAGGTGAGATAATTATCCTTGTTGAGCTTGGCGATGCGCTCCGGATGAGCCTGCATTTCCTTGATGTCGACGCCGCCGCAGAATCCGCGGCCTTCCGCGCGGATCAAAACGCAGCGCACATCCTCATTCGCCGACGCCTCGTGGATCATCCCGGGGATCGATTCCCAGCCCTTGGTATCGAAGGCGTTGACCGGCGGGTGATCAAACAGGATCTCCGCAATTCGGTCTTTCACTGTCAGCGTGATCGGCATCTGGTCCCTCTCTCCTCAGGCCGCACTTGCCGTCTCGCGGCCCATCATGGCGAGCGCGGCCAGGCGCTCATGCGCCTGATCGACGATCCGGTTCACCAGTTGCTCGCACGTCGGGATCTCGTCGATCCGACCGCCGACCACGCCGGTGGCCATGACGCCATGTTCGATGTCGCCATCGACCACCGCCTTTTGAATCAGCATCGGCATTGTCGCGGCCATCATCGCCTGCTTCAGCGGCATCGCCCCGTGCGCGGTCATGCCGCGTGCCGATTTGACGAAGTCCAGCCAGCTCGCGCCGGTCTGTTTCTTCATCGCCAGGCCGGCTTCCATCGCGCGCAGCCACATGGCGAGCGAGCCGGATTTCTCGATCCTGTCCATCAACCGCGTGCGCACCATGCGCTGGGGAATGCCATCAAGCTTGGTGGTGACGACAATGCCGTCGGTGGTGGCCTTGAGATATTCCGCCTTTGCCGTCTCGGGGACCGGGCTTTCCCTGGTCAGCAGGAAGCGGGTGCCCATGGCAATGCCCACGGCTCCATAGGCCAACGCCGCAACCAGTCCCCGGCCATCGGCAAATCCGCCGCTGGCGATCACCGGCACCTGGACGGCGTCGAGGACCTGCGGAAGCAGGACGGTGGTCGGCACCGATCCGGTGTGCCCGCCACCCTCACCGCCCTGAACATTGACCATGTCGACGCCAAGCTGAACCATCTTCTGGGCGTGTTTAACCGCGCCAACCGTGGGCACGCACAGGATGCCGGCATCCTTGAAGCGCCCGATCATCTTGGCATCGGGTCCGCGTCCGAACGACACCGCCCGCACCTGCTCCTTGTTCTCGATGATCAGATCGACAATCTGGTCGGCGCCGGGCTGAAAGCTGTGGAAATTGACTCCGAAGGGACGATCGGTGCCCCGCCGGACCTCGAGCAGCTTCTCGCGCGCCTCCGGCGGAGTCATCACCGCAGCACCGAGAAAGCCAAAGGCGCCCGCATTGGAGCTGCCGATGACCAGCGACGGCTCGGCCACCCAGCCCATCGCAGTCTGGATGATCGGCCAGCGGCAGCCCAGCCGCTCGACCATGATCGTGTGCAGCGGTTCGGCCACTATTCGCTCGCCTGCTTCTTGTTCGCTTCGGCCATTTTCTTGGCGTCGAGACCGGCGATCGAGCTGCCCTGAACCAGGTCGTTCTGCGCATGGGCGAAATGGTGCATGTGATATTGCGCTTCCATCGCGTTGCGCTTGCCCATCAGCTCTTCGACATGATTGATCGCCTGCTTGGTCAGCCAGTTGCCGAGGCGCGGCTGGGCCACCAGCTTGGCTGCCATTGCCGCGACTGTCTCGCGCAGCTGATCGCGCGGCACGACCTTGTTGACCATGCCGAACTGTTCGGCCCGTTGGGCGCTCATCCGTTCGCCCAACAGCAGGAACTCCTTGGCGACGCGCGGCGGCAGCTCATAAGCGTGGGCGAAATATTCCACGCCGGGAATGCCCATCCGATTGACCGGGTCCTGGAAGAACGCGTCGTCCGACGCGACGATTAGGTCGCACACCCACGCCAGCATCAATCCGCCCGCCACGCACGCGCCCTGAACCATCGCAATGGTCGGCTTCGCGACGTCGCGCCAGCGCCGGCACATGCCGACATATTGCTCCTTCTCGCGGGTGTAGAGCAGCTCGGCCGCCGGCTTGTTGACATGACCCGGCACCATCAGACGGTTGTCGAAGTGCTTGTGCACGTCGCGCCCCGGGGTGCCGATGTCATGGCCGGCGGAGAAATGCTTGCCGTTGCCGCCGAGCACGATGCAGCGGACATCGTCATCATTCGACGCGCGGATGAAGGCGTCGTCGAGAGCGTAGGTCATCTGACCGTTCTGGGCATTGTTGAAGCCCGGGCGGTTGAGCATGATCCACGCGACCTGGTCGATCACCTCATAGGTGACCGGCTCATCGGTCTCGTAGACGATATCGACCTTTTGCGGTTCGACGAGGTCGCTCATGATCCTATCCTCAAGCCCCCGGACGGACACCCGGCGGATTGTCCTTCAGTACGGTGTGCCGCACCCCATTGGGGTCGAGCTTGGCGATCAGTTCAAGCTGCTCGGCCGTAGGCGCCGGAGTGGTCGGAATCTCGCCATCCGCACGGGCGAGCGGGAAACCGGTATTTTCCTGCACCTCTTCGAACGTCACACCCGGGTGGAGCGATTTCACCCGGATCTGGTGGTCCGGCCCGTTGAAATCCATCACACACAAGTTGGTGACGATGATCCTGAGGTCGAGCCCAGCAGGGGGCTTACCGTTCAGGTAGCGAGCCGGGTTGTAGCCCGCCATGCACACGAAATCGACCTCGCCTTCAACGAAGGCGCGCTTGTTGTGGCTCGGGAAGAAGAAGCTATTCGGGTGGCTGATCGAGTTGCCGGGAAAGCCACGCGCGCCGAGCATCGCCGCCTTAGGCTTCTTGTGGTCGCCAATCACGCTGATGTTCGCCTGGCCATAGCGGTCAATCTGCACCGGTCCGACCAGCGCGTGACGCTTGCCGCTCCACAGCGCGGAGAAGACGCGGTCGTAATTCGCCCAGCCTTCAACCTCTGGCTCGGCGACGCGTTTTCCGGGTGGAACGGGCTCGCTCGTGTAGAGCCCTTCGCCGTCAGTGGTCTGGATGGCGGGAGCGAAGGTCATCTTGGCGAGACCCGCACCGATCCGCGGCAGCGGGCCGATGCCGGTGGCCATGACCTCGCCATTGTCGCGCCACGCTTCGGCGCAGGCGACGATCAGCAACTCGGCGAGTGAATAGCTATTCTGGGTCATTCTCTCGTCCTTGCTCAGTAGACCGGCACCGGGGCGGCGTTGATCGTCTCGGCGCCGCCAACCGCAGCGACGTAATCGGACTGCGGCACATCGATGAACTTCGCGCGATAATCAGTCCATGCCTCGGGCGAAGCGGCACTGTCGACGTAGGTCTTCAAATGCTTGAGATCGAGCTGATAGTCAGGCGCAGCGCTGGTTGGATGGGCTCCGAACGGCACTTCCGCGACCCCCGTGATCATCGCCCGCTCGACCAGATTGAAGCGAGTGTTGTTCCGCATGTCGAGGTCGGCCGTTGGCACAACTTTCTCGACCGTTGCATAGGCCTTGCCGGAAGCACGGACGAGCAGCTCGTCGAACAGCGGATCAAGGCTCCAGGTCAGGAGATTGCCGCGCTGATCAGATCGGTGAGCGTGGATGAGCGCGACATCGGGAGTGATCGCCGGCATCGCGACCAGCTCTTCGCCATCCTCGTACGGGCTCTTGACCGTTTTGAAGTTGAATCCCGACTGCGTAATGATGTCCGTTCCGATGCCGACCCGCGTGGGCAGGAATGGCAGCTTCATCGCACCCGCGCGAAGCCCCCAGTGGAACATGCCCTCGTCGAGTTCTAGCACCTCGAACGCGCCGGCCTGCCGCTGCAGCCGGAAGTGCGGCTCAAGCGGAAAGTGGTCCAGGCTGGCAAAGGCAAAGACCAGCTTCTTGATCTTGCCAGTCGCCGCCAGGATTCCGATGTCCGGCCCCCCGTAGCCGGCTACCAAGGTCAGATCCTTCAGCCCCGAGCGGGCAATCGCGCGGACCAGCGCCATCGGCTTGCGCCGGGTTGCCCAGCCGCCGATCCCGATCGTCATTCCATCCGAGAGCTTATCAACGATGTCGTCGACCGTCATTCGCTTGTCGAGCATTCCCTTAGTCATCCTTCTCGTGGGCCCATTTGTGGCCCCAATCACTGACTCCCAGGCTGGTGGTGGGGACCCAGGTGTCGGGGTCAATGACCAGACCGTTCCAGCCATATTCAACATCAAAGCCGCTCGGCGTCTGCATGTAGAAAGAGGTCATCTTGTCATTGACGTGACGTCCCAGCGTTGCCGAGAGCGGCACCTTGCCCTTGCTCTTGAGCACTCGGTCATAGGCGCGGCCGACGTCCTCCAGCGCTCCGACCTCGACCATCATGTGCACCGCCCCGTTGGGGCTTTCCGGCAATTGGCCGAGCGCGAGGCTGTGGTGCCGGCCGTTGCGCGCATGAAGAAAGGCAAAGCCGACGCCGGGATCGTCCGCCCCTCCTCCGCCGAGATAAAACCGGCCAAGATCGGTGTCGCCGAAGCCAAGCACCTCCTTGTAGAATTGATGCGTCTCATCGAAATTCGGCGCTGTCAGGACGACATGGCCAAGCCCCATGTCGCCATTGTCGCCGGTGACGAACCGGGTCACGGCCGCTGGCGATACGAAGGGCGCATAATCGTAGAAGCGTCCGTAAGACAGCTCCATCGCGTTTCCAGCCGGATCGGATGAGCGGGCGAGCGCATTCACCTGGCGCGCCCGCGCTTCCATCACTCCGGCTTCCTCGACTGGCCGTCCAGCGTCGCGCAGCCGCTGCAGCACGGCTTCATAATCCTGACGCGAGCCGAATTCCCAGCCGGGGGCGATGAACGAATCACGGTCACGTTGTTCGATCCACAGACGGAACGGCCGATCATCCATGCGGAACAGAAGCACATCGTCGCGCGGTGAGGCGGCGGGCATCAGGCCCATGATGTTGGCACCGAAATCCCGCCACGAATCGAGGCTGCGCGTCCCGATCACGACATATCCCAGCGATCTTACTGCCACGGCTTTTCAATCCCTAATTGGACCGCCTATAGCGGGCGGGTTTGGACCAACGGCGCGGTGCGCCAACGCCCAATGGAATTTGCAACGCGATAAGGCAAGATGGATGTTGCGAATGCCTTCGTTGCGATTCCGGAGGTTGCTTGACGACAAAGCCGGCCCAACCACAGAGTGTTGACAATTTGCGTAGATATATCGTATTTTTTCTACGCACAACCCGGATTGTACGCCGCTAATTCGTACAGGAGAGTCTCGAATGAACGCCTCGACCGCTGCAGCGTCCACTACGCAACCCCGAGTGACTGATGTGATGCCGACTGAACAGGAACTCATTGATCGGGCGCGGGCGATGATCCCTGCTCTCAAACAGCGGGCGCGGCAAACGACGGCGCAGCGCCGGATTCCGGACGAAACCATCGCCGAGATGCAGGCCGCGGGCTTTTTCCGGATCCTCCAGCCGAAGCGGTGGGGCGGCTATGAAATGCATCCCAACGTGTTTTTCGAGGTCCAGAAGCTTCTTGCCGAAGGCTGCATGTCGACGGGCTGGGTCTACGGGGTCGTCGGCGGTCACCCCTATGAGCTCGCCCTGTTCCCGGACCAGGCGCAGGTCGATGTGTGGGGCGATGACGATAGCATCTTGATCTCTTCGTCATACCAGCCCGTCGGGAAGGTCCAGCGGGTTGACGGTGGTTTCACCCTGTCTGGCCGCTGGGGATTCTCGAGCGGTTCCGAACATTGTCAGTGGGTGCTGCTCGGCGCGATGATCCCACCCGCGAAGGAAGGCGATCCGCCTGACATGCGCACCTTCCTGCTGCCGCGCAGTGAC
>CAMLKX010000107.1 GCA_946480515.1 uncultured Sphingomonadaceae bacterium
CGCCATAGAGGCTTTGGGTCCCGCGAACGGGTTGGGGTGGTTCGATCCTGGCCATCGCGTCGCCGCCGATAGCCGCTGAGTCGAAGTTCGCCAACCGTCGCGGGCGTCGGCTGTTAAACGCGCGGCTCGCCGGTGATGTCGGGCCGTTCAGCGACCTCGGGCGAGAGCCAGCGATAAACAGAGCCACCAATCAGCGCTCCCGCGATCGGTGCAATCCAGAATAACCAGAGCTGTTGCAGGGCAAGGCCGCCAACGAGCAACGCGGGTCCTGTGCTTCGGGCAGGATTGACCGACGTGTTCGTCACCGGGATCGAGATCAGGTGGATCAGCGTGAGCGAGAGTCCGATCGCAAGCGGCGCAAAACCCGCCGGCGCACGACTGTGGGTTGCGCCCATGATCACCAGCAGAAAGAACGCCGTCATCACCACCTCGGTAAGCAATCCAGCGGCCAGTGAATATCCACCGGGCGACAGCGTTTCGACACCGTTGACGGCCAAGCCATTTGGCGCGAGCGCGAATCCGGGCTGTCCCGAAGCAATCATGAGAATCAGAGCGGCGGCTGCGACCGCGCCAAGAACTTGGGCCACGACATAAAAGGGGATGTCTTTCACCGGAAAGCGTCCACCCGCCCAAAGGCCGATTGTCACAGCGGGGTTGAGATGACAGCCGGAAATATGGCCGATCGCATAGGCCATCGTCACCACCGTCAGCCCAAAGGCAAGCGCTACCCCGAGCAAACCAATGCCCAGGTCAGGGAAAGCGGCGGCGAGCACGGCGCTTCCGCAGCCTCCGAGTACAAGCCAGAACGTTCCAAGGAACTCCGCTGCCGTTTTGCGTCCCATATCGCTCACAGTGCCCTCCACATCGTCTTGAGCATCGATCTGCCGCGCAGCCGAAACGAAACATATTGGGGTTGTTCCTAAGGGGTGGCCAACCGAGGGAGGCACCGTTAGAGGCCGCGGCCATCATGAACATCGACCTGATCCCGGCCGGCTCCAATCCTCCCACCAACATCAACGTTCTGATCGAAGTGCCGATCGGCGGCGAGCCCGTGAAGTATGAGTTCGACAAGGTCAGCGGTGCGATCTTCGTCGACCGGATTCTGCACACCCCCATGCGCTACCCTTGCAACTACGGCTTCATCCCGCAGACGCTTGGAGGCGATGGCGATCCACTCGACTGTCTCGTGATGACGCGCTGGCCGCTCATCCCGGGCAGCGTGATCCGGGCCAGGCCGGTGGGAGTGCTGTTTCTGGAAGACGAGGCGGGCGGCGACGAGAAGCTGCTCGCAGTCCCCGAGGGCAAGACCTCACCCTACTATGCCGATGTCGAGGAAGCGACCGACCTGCCGGAGATCGTGCTTCGCCAAATTGAGCATTTCTTCACCCACTACAAAGACTTGGAGCCCGAGAAATGGGTGCGGATCGGCACCTGGGGCGGGCGCGACGCCGCTCATCAGGTCATCCGTGAGGGGCTGGAGCGAGCGTCCGCCAAGTAACTTCGCGATACGATCCACGTTAATTGTCCGGATTGCGCATGGTTAACAAACTGTTTATAAAACAGGCCTTCGCTAGTCGTTAAAGAGGAACGACTCGCTCCGGTTCGGGACGGGAGGTCGTCATGCGTTTGGTCAAGTATATTGCGTTGGCAGGCACAGCGGCAGTTGGAGCTATCTCGCTAGGTGGGACGGCTCAGGCAAGTCTGGTTTACGACTCGACCCTTCAATTCTCAGCGCAGGGCTTCGGTGCAGCACCACGGCTGCTGACGGTCCAGGAGACCGGTCTGGGCGACAATGTCGAATCCGGCTGCGTTGCCCCGAGCGGAGGTGCTGTCAGCGGCGGGTCGGGCGCCTGCGTCAGCGATGCCTCAGTGCATGACGGCAACGGCTTCACCAACACTGGTGGCGATGAGGTCAATCCCCTTAGCGACAATCAGAAGTTCGGCGTGCCGACGATCAGCGAGATGGGCTGGAATGACGCCAGCGACATTGGCCTGCTGTTCAACCCGGTCGAGCCGAGTGGAGACTCGATCACCGTCAATGACGTGACCCTGAAGTTCTACAATGGTGACAGCTTCCTGGCGGCGATCGACGGTTCGCAGGTATTCGGCAGCAGCGATCCAGGCAACGGTGTGGCTGGCTTCACCTTCATCGTCGATGCGGCGCAGCAGGCCTATCTCGACACAGCGGTCTTCGGTCAGGCCGGCTTCGGCGATTTCCGCATCGCGCTTGAGTCCACTATGTCGGATGCCGCCGGCGGACCTGAGAGCTGGCTCGCGTTCAACCGCGCCACCTCCGTACCGATTCCGGAACCAGCGACCTGGGCGATGATGCTGCTTGGCTTTGGCGCCGTCGGCCATGTCATGCGCCGGACGCGGCGCCGTTCAACGGCGATGCTGCAACTGGCCTGACGAAAACGGACAGGAGCCGGGCGGGCGAGAGATCAGCCCGGCTCCCGCCGATCAGACTGCGTCCGCCTTGCTGCGAACGCCGCGGCGGTAACAAGCGGGACGAGCCACAACACGCGCGCGAAATAGCGATCATGCGGTGTCGACAGCGCTCCGCATACTGCAACGTTGATCGCGATCCCGAGAGCAATCGCCATCGCGAAGGTCGAGCCCGGTGCCGACCGTCGGAACGCAAACTGGATGCCCAACGCAGCGGCGCACGCCAGCACGCTGATAACCGACAGAAATTCCGTCACACGCGTCGGCATCTGTTGCCCCCAAGCTTCGGAACGCCGAACCTCCTGCAAGAGGCGCGGCGGTAGCTTCTCCGCGAAGTGGGCCCGAGACTGCGGGTTATAGTTGAATTCCGCGAGACCAAAGCGGCTCGCCTGGTTTGCGACCGACTGGGCGGAGGAACGAATCACCGCTAGCGGACTGTGCGTCAACACGGCCAAGGCAAACCGCCGGTCATCCGCGGCGATCTGGCGCTTCTCCGCTGCGCCGACCAATGAGAACAAGCCGTCGCGAGCTTCCGGTGACCAGAGGAAGCCATCGCTGTTATCCGGCAATCGCGTGCGGTAGCGGCAAAGCGCGAAGCCGCTCTTAGGACAGCTGCTGCCCAGGTAGTCCGCGCCCGGGCCATCGGCAATCAGCCGTGCGGTGACGAATGGCGGGCGGACGGGCGATGAGCCGGTGACCTTCTCAACAGCTCCGCTGAACAGCAGTTCACCCACAATGCCGACGCCGATCGCACCAGCGATCGGAAGGATTTGCATGATCTTGAGGGGTTGGCGCCGGACCAAGTTGAAGATCGTCATTGCAACCACAAGGGCAAGGAGGATCAGGATGTTGGCGGAATGGAACAAGGCCGCGAGCGCAACCAGCAGGAGCCAGAAGCAAGTTTCCGAAGCACTTGAGTCCCGGCTTCGCAGCATCAGGCGACCGACCGCAAGGATTCCCAATCCGGCAAAGAGGTCGGGCATCAGGAAGCTTGTGAAAAACGCCAGTGGAGTGATGAGCGAGAGAGCGATGCTAACCAGCAGTGTCAGCGGTAATCGCCCATATGTTGCCGGCGGAGCAAAGCGCTTGATGGTCAGGCTGATTGCAGCTGCCGCGAGTGCCGCCTGTACTGCAACCGCGCCCCATAGCGAAATTAGTCGATCGGCGGCGAACAGGAACAAACCATAATAGACGGATCGACCGAGCAGAACCACGTGATCGTCGCTTGCTGGTGAGGCAACTGGCGGCCCTTCCATCCTGGGGAAGTCGGTTCGAGCGGCATCGGGGAACCGCTTCATCAGCTCACCCGACCAGTCGGTGACTGCTCCCGTGAGGTGATTGATGACGGCATCGGCGCCGCGCACATAAGTGCTGGTGTCCGTCATGAAGAACGGCTGGCCGTTCACGAAGGCAGGCCACATCAGGATCAGCACTGCCAACAGCAGCTGGATTACCAGGCCAGCCGACGAACTCCAATTCAGCTTGCCGCGTCCCGGAACGGACCCGGATGCGACCACCTCCGCGTTTTCGGCAGTCAGCATCGATCCGTTACTCTACCCGAGCGGAGGTCGTCAGCACCAAGCGGGCGGAGCTTGCCGCCCGCAGCGCCACTCGTGCAATCGTCCCTGGCAATCGTTCGCGGCAGTGGAACAGCCGCGGTGTCGCCGTCGATGATCAGGCCCGGCTGCACGCTGTCCGCCGCGAGGGGAGAATTCGGCGGTGCAAAGGCCTGATTCTCGTGCGCGATTGGCTTGAGCGCGTCATCCGCGAGTAGCGGCTGCTCGATCTCTTCCGCGCCTGCGATTGCATCACTCGCGACTTCGGTGAGACTTGGCGAGGGGGGAAGAGGTTCCTGTCCGCTGTAGCGCTGACGGAAGGTGCTGCTCGCGCCAAGCCCGCCCTTCAACCGGTAGAAAATGTGGCGACCGAGTTGGACCATCTTGTCGAGCGAGTCGGCCCAGTAAGGCAGGACATAGTCAGCGTGATAATGAGTCGCGTGGCCAACCTGAGCAAACACACTCCCGGCCAATGCTTCCGCCGCGATTCTCCGGGAGCGTTCCCATAGATAGGGCACCGGAATGCGACGCAGGGATCCGTCACAGGTGAAGCTGAACTGGCACCCGGTCGTCCGCTCCGAGCCTTGGTAGATGACTCCGCACACGCTTGACGGATAGGCGGGATGGCGCACACGGTTGAGAACCACCTGCGCGATCGCCCGGCCGCCCTCGACCCCTTCGCTCGCGCCTTCGTAATAGATGGCCTGTGTCAGGCAATCGACAGCGCGCATCCGGCTAATGGCATCGGAACTCAGCTTGAAGCTGGCAGCCGGCGAGTCTTTGCGATCGGAGAAGGCGCGCTTGGCATTTTCCTCAACCGCCTCTTGTGGGGTAAGCGGCCTGAGCAGATCAGGAGGGGGCAGCTCCACGCGAAGCTTGGCCCCATCTGCTGCAGAAACGGTGTCCGGCTTTGCGGTGTCAGCCCCCGGACGATTGGCGAACCACAATAATCCCGCAATCAGCGCGGCCAGAAGCATGCCGGCGAGGACCGGCAGCATCGGCAAGGAGCCTCGTCCCCGACCGCTCGGGTTCTTCCATCGCGCGGCCAGCCAGAACACCCGCGGTCCTTCAATCAAATATCGGCGCCACATCCGCCGCGGCTCGGTTGCGAGCCGATGCGCCCATTCCAATCCCAGTCGCTGAAGCAATCGCGGAGCGCGTCGCTTGCGCTCAGTCAGGAAATCAAGCGAAGCGCCGATGCACAGCCCCATTCCCCGTGCATCGCCAATCTCACGAACCTGGGCGGCAATCAGCTCCTGCTGCGGCGAGCCGACCGCAATCAAGGTGAACCGCGCCTGCTCCAAAGCGATGAATTGCGCCGCCTTTGCCCGTGCGTGATCATCCCCGGCAAGGCCCATCGGCGGCTCATGGTGAGCAAAGCCAACCTCCGGATACCGCTGCTGCAACGCGTCCAGCAGCGCCTTGTCTCCGCCTACGATCGCGACCCGATCACCGGGGCGTATGATATCCTCGAACAAGAGCGCGGTGAGATCGCTGCCTGGAACGACTGGCAGTCGAATACGGTGCTGACGAGCCAGTGCACTGAGGACGCGGCTGTCGCAAACACACAGGTCCGCTTCCCGATAGACGTTGCGGAGGCCGTCGCCATTCTCCTGCGTCGCCTCCAGGCGCACGATGTGATCAACGTTCGGTGTAATGCAGTAGGCATAGGGCGAATCGCTCGTCACCTGCTCGAGCCGGCGGAGAACCTGGCTCAGGCTCAGCGCATCGAACTCGACGCCGAGAAAGTCGGTGCGCTTAGTATGCATCATTGTCGAACAACACGGCGCGGGCAGTGGCTAGCAGGATCGACAGGTCCAGCCACACCGACCACCGGTCGATATATTCCTTGTCCAGCTCAACTCGGCGCTTGGCGCGCTCGACGGTTCGGATCTCACCGCGCAGCCCTTTGACCTGGGCAAGGCCCGTGATCCCCGGCTTCACCCGGTGCCGGCCCGCGTAACCGCGCACCGCATCCTGGTAGAAACGGTCGCCGACCCGCATGTGCGTCGCGTGCGGGCGTGGACCCACCAATGACATATCGCCGCGCACGACGTTGAACAGCTGCGGAAGCTCATCAATGCTGAGCTTCCGCAAGATCCGTCCGACAGGGGTAACCCGCGGATCATTGCGGCTCGTCGTTTCCAATCCCTTCACGTCGGTCTGCTCGACATTCATCGTGCGAAACTTCATGACCGGAATGACTTCGTTGTTGAATCCCACCCTCGGCTGAACGAACAGGACCGGGCCAGGGCTGGTCAACCGGATGAGGATTGCGGCCAATCCCATCAGCGGCGCCACGAAGATCAGCGCCAGCGTACCGATCACCAGATCCTCGCCGCGCTTGATGAACTGGTTGATGTCCCGGAACGGCCGCTGCCACAGCGTCAGGACAGGAATGGTGCCCAGCAGATTGACTCGATAATCGGGAGCGAGTTCGATCGCCTGCTGCGGGATCAGCGACACGTCGACGGACACGGCGCTCAGCCCTTCCATGACCTGATCCAGCCGTTCCCGGGTCAGATTCGGAACACTGATCAGGACCTGATCGAC
>CAMLKX010000108.1 GCA_946480515.1 uncultured Sphingomonadaceae bacterium
CGAGGCGATCCGTCTTAGCGCTGGATCACTTCAGGAAGAGACAATCCGGCCCGAAGATGCGGGGCTGGAGCGCTCTCCGGTGACTGAGATCACTGGCGGCGGGCCCGAGGAGAACGCCACGCGTCTCCGCGACCTGCTGGAAGGCCGAGGAGCGGCTGCGGATCGCAACATCGTCGCCATCAACGCCGGCGCACTGCTGCACCTCGGCAGCAAGGCCTCGTCACTCGCGGACGGGACTGCCATGGCGAGGGATGCAATCGCCAGTGGCGCCGCCGCTCGCACTCTTTTCGCCTATGTCGAGGCCAGCCGTGGTTGAGCCCGGCGGAGTTCTCGGGCGTATCGTCGCCAGGCGGCGCGAGACGCTCGCCGCCCACTATGGCGATCACTCTCTCGATACCATGCTGGCCCAAGCTCAGCCCACCCGCCGAAGCCTGGTCGAAGTCATTCGCATGCCGGGGTCGCGATTCATCTGCGAATTCAAGCGCGCCTCGCCATCGGAAGGCACGATCCGCGATTTGGCCGACCCGGTGGCGATCGCCTCCGCCTACACCGGGGTCGCCGATGCGATGAGCGTGTTGGTCGAACCGCACTTTTTTGGCGGCTCGCTGGCGGACCTCACGGCTGTTCGCAACAATTTCGACGGGCCGATCCTTGCCAAGGACTTCCTGGTCGATCCACGGCAGATCCCGGAAGCGCGGGCGGCAGGCGCCGATGCGGTACTGGTCATGTTGTCCGTTCTCGACGACAGTGAGGCAGCGGACATGATCTCCCTCGCGCGGACGTTGAACATGGATGTGCTGGTCGAGGTTCACGACGAATCTGAAATGGAACGTGCGCTGGCGCTGGATGCGCCATTGATCGGGATCAACAACCGTGACCTCACGACCCTGAGCATCAACCTCGCAGTCACCGAGCGGCTGGCCGAAAAGGCAGCGGACCGGCTGGTGGTCAGCGAGAGCGGTATCCTGACCCGCGAGGACGTCGAGCGATTAGCGCCTCTGGTCGATGGATTTCTGATCGGAACCTCGATCATGCGGTCGAGCGACCCCGCGGATGCGATTCGCGAGCTGGTGTTCGGTCGGGTCAAGCTGTGTGGCTTGCGGTCGCCCGAAGAAGCCGCGGCCGCTCGCCCTGCCCGCTACGCCGGACTCATGTTTGTTCACGACAGTCCGCGCTTCCTCACGCTTGAGGAAGCCGAGGTGTTGATTGCCGATCTGCCGCCAGCGGTGCTTCCGGTCGGCGTATTCCGCAATGCGCCGGTTGGCGAGGTGGCGGTGATTGCAGAACGCCTGCATCTTCATGCCGTGCAGCTGCATGGCGAGGAGGACCGCGCCTATCGCGAGCGGCTGCGCAAGCATCTTCCCCCCGGCACGCAGATTTGGCAGGCGATCGGGGTTGAAGGCGAAGCAGCGACGGCCGGCCATGCGGATGCCGACCGGCTGCTGTTCGACAGCGCCCGAGCCGGGCGCAGCGGCGGTCTCGGCGAGAGCTTCGACTGGACGCTGTTGCAGGAGCAGCCAACCTTGCCGGAAGCCCTGCTCGCAGGCGGGATCGGCGTTGCCAATGCCCGCCAGGCGCTTGAAACCGGCGTCCATGCAATCGATGTCGGGTCGTCGGTCGATGAGCGGCCGGGCAAGAAGTCGCCGGTGAAGATCGCTGCCCTGTTCGAGGCCCTCCGCCCTCCTTCGCGAAAGACAAGCTGATGAGACTCGACGGCCGCTTCGGTCGCTTCGGTGGCACTTACGTGCCCGAAATCCTGATGCCGGCGCTCGAACAGCTCGAGGCTGCGTTCCTCGATGCGCAGGCCGATGCGACGTTTGAAGCCGAGCTTCAGTCGCTGCTGCTGAACTATGCCGGTCGGCCGACCCCGCTGACGCTATGCCGGAACCTCGGTAGTGATCGCTGCAAAATCTACCTGAAGCGCGAGGATTTGCTGCACGGCGGAGCCCACAAGACCAATCAGGTTCTGGCCCAGGCGATGCTGGCCAAGCGGATGGGCAAGACCCGGCTGATCGCAGAAACGGGGGCTGGGCAGCATGGCGTCGCAACCGCGCTCGCGGGAGCGTTATTCGGTCTGGAAACCGTTATTTACATGGGCGCCGACGACGTGGAGCGGCAGGCTCTTAATGTCTTCCGAATGAAGCTGATGGGCGCAACCGTGATCCCAGTCACCTCGGGTGGCAGGACTCTCAAGGATGCCGTCAACGAGGCCTTGCGGGATTGGACCGCCAGCTTCGACAACACCCACTATCTGCTGGGAACGGTTGCGGGTCCGCACCCCTTTCCGCTGATGGTGCGCGAATTTCAGCGCGTGATCGGGAAGGAAGCGCGTGCCCAGATGCTGGAGCGCGAAGGTCGGCTGCCTGACGCGGCGATCGCCTGTGTCGGCGGGGGCTCCAATGCGATGGGACTGTTCTCCGACTTCGTCGAAGATCACGAGGTGGCCTTGGTCGGCGTCGAGGCTGCAGGCAAAGGGCTGGATGGCGCGGAGCATGGCGCAACCCTGCTGCGCGGCCGGCCCGGAATCCTCCACGGGGCGGAGACCTATGTGCTGCAGGACGCGGACGGTCAGATCGATGACACCTGGTCGGTCTCGGCAGGCCTCGACTATCCGGCGGTTGGTCCGGAACATGCGCACCTCAAGGACAGTGGCCGCGCAACCTATGTCGGGATCACCGACGTTGAAGCGCTCGCCGCCTTTCAAATGCTCGCGTCAAGCGAAGGCATCCTGTGCGCGTTCGAGAGCGCCCACGCGCTGGCCCAAGCGCTGAAGATGGCCGAAGAGCCGAGTTCGAGTGAGCGCATTCTGCTCGTTGGCCTGTCCGGCCGGGGCGACAAGGATGTCGCTCAGGCACAGACGATTCTGGGGCCGTCGGCATGAGCCGCTACGCACAGATGTTCCAACGGCTCCACCAACGCAATGAGGGCGCGTTCGGCGCATTCCTGATGCTCGGCGACCCGGACCTTGCCACCAGCGCGCGGCTGCTCGATGCGCTGGTCGACGGCGGCGCGGACATGATCGAGGTCGGGATCCCGTTCAGCGATCCAGTGGCGGATGGTCCGGTCATCCAGGCTGCCTCCGTTCGCGCGCTTCAAGCCGGGGTGAAGGTGGATGACTGTTTCGCGCTGATCCGCCAGTTCCGTGCGAAGCACCCAGCCATCCCGATTGGAATTCTCACTTACGCGAACCTGCTGGAAGCGCGCGGCCGGGAGAAATTCTGCGCCGACTGTGCGGAGGCCGGCGCGGACAGCCTGCTGGTCGCCGATGTTCCCGCGCGTGAAGCAGAACCCTGGTCAACGCAAATGCGCGCACATGGGCTCGACCCGGTGCTGATCGCCGCCGCCAACACGCCGCAGGAGACTCTCGACCGCATTGCCCAGCTTGGTAGCGGATACACCTATTGCGTCACGCGCGCGGGCGTGACCGGAACCGAGCGGGCGGCGAAATTCGACCATGCTGGGCTCCTCTCCGGGCTCGATCAGGCCGGAGCCGCGCCACCGGTGTTCGGATTCGGGATTGGTACTCCAACTGACGTCACGGCGGCGTTGGCGGCAGGAGCCAAGGGGGCGATCAGCGGCTCAGCGATCGTCAAGCTGCTCGACGGTGCGGGCGACCCGGTTCCCGCGGTTCGAGATTTCGTCGCCTCGATGAAATCGGCGACCGCGCTCGGCTGATTAGCAAGGAACCGATGTCGCCGTCGCACTTTGGAGCGGCATGACCGACATTGCCGACGCTCACACCGAGCAACCAAGCCTTCGCGGACGCCGAGCCATTATCACCGGTGGAACCACCGGGATTGGCCGGGCCATCGCTGTTCTCCTTGCCAGTGAAGGCGTGAAGGTTTTCGTCTGCGGACGGACACCCGAGCATCTCGACGACGCCTTGGCGCGGATCCGCGAAGTCGGAGAAGGTGATGGCGTGAATGTCGATCTCGCCGAGAAACCGGGCATCGACCGCTTCTTCGATGCGGCGGATACTTATCTTGGCGGACTGGATATCGCCGTCATCAACGCCGCCATTCCTGCCGACGCGATCGGCGACACTCCGGAGAAGGACGTCTGGTATCAGTCCGCCGTCGACTTCACCGCCTATCTGATGACCACGCGTGCGGCGATCGAGCGAATGGATCGAGGGAGCGACATCATCCTGATCGGTTCGATGTCTGCGGAATCCAAAGGACCGGGCTCATCAATCTATGTCGCCGCGAAAAGCGGAATCGAAGGGTTTGCCCCTTCGCTGCGGAAGGAACTCGGTGAAAAGGACATCAAGGTCGGCCTGATCGAGCCCGGCTTCACCGGCGCGGATTTCCAGCACCCGGAGTTCCCACCGGATAAACAACGCGAGCTTATCCATGAGCATAAGATGCTGCGCGCCGAAGACGTTGGGGTCGCGGCTCATTTCATGCTGACGCAGCCACGGCGTGCGGCCGTGTCGCTAATCCGCGTTGAAACCCGGCTCAATCATCCATGAGCGCATTCGATGTCGACCAGCTCGTGCTGGTCCCGGAGCAGATTGACCTCTCGCGCTCGCCGCTCGCCGGTCATCTCCCGGACTGACTCGGCTACCAAACGGCAACCTCCTGATGATGGTGCGCATAGCCGAGGCCTTGCGCACTCCGGTCCGCGATGGCCGCATCCATGCAATCCGGTGGGAGGATGGCCGCTTCCTGCTCGATGCGTGGCAATTGGAGCTCGCCGACACTTCCGATCCGCGAAAGTTCATGATCCATGGCGGCAAATGGCGGGTCATGGCGCTCACCTCCCTTTCCTGGCTGCTCCCGGTCGAGCTGACGCCGGACGGTCTTGAGATCGTCGCGATTCATTATGATCGCGCAATCGCGCCCCAGGGGAGCTGGCAGTGTTACGGGGTCGAAGACGCCCGCATCAGCAAGGTCGATGACCGTTGGTGGATGACAACCTGTTCAGTGAGCCCGGAACGCCATTCCACTACCCTCTACAGCTCGACCAACGGACTGGACTGGACGTTCGAGGACATTGTCCTGGACCATCAGAACAAGGACATGTTGATCTTTGAAGGACAGATCGGCGATCGCTACTGGGCGCAGACGCGTCCGCTTGGCGATCTCTATTTCGCTTACCCGCCCGAAAGTCCGTGGCGTGCAGGACCGTCGATCAATCTCGCAACCTCACCTGACATGCTCCACTGGAAGCCGGTGCTGACGCCGGGAATCCGGCCGCATTCCGGCACTGTCGCCACCGCCAGGATGGGGGGCGGCACTCCTCCGATCCTCACCGAAAACGGTTGGCTCACGCTGTGGCACGGCGTGGAGCCGCTTGAGGTGGTGGGCATCTACCGAACCTACTGGTCGCTGCTCGACCGCGATGATCCGACCAAGGTGCTCCGCACCAATCATCAACCATTACTGGAAGCCAACCTGGAACTCACCCGCCCGTTGGAGCAGCAGATGTACATCCACAATGTCGTGTTCACGACGGGCATCAGTGACGCGGGAGATTATTACATCGTTGCGTCGGGGGAAGCCGATCTCGCCTGCCGCATTACGCACATCCCAAAATCTTGCTTCATCTAATTCGCGAGGCCGATAATTTTGCCTCCGAAACGGATGAATTTTAGGCAGTTTTATAGAATTGCTTACCTAATCGGATCGGATGAGCGGGGGCACTCTCCAGACAGTGGTTCAGAGCAAGGAGCCGGAACGCGCAGCGATGGCGCGCATCAACGCCATCCTCAGCGGGTTGCTGGCGCTCGTTCTGCTGTGCCTCGGGACCTTGCTCGTCGCAACGCTGGTGAGCAGCCGCCAAGCCATGGACATCGCGTTCGACCGCGAGCAGGCGCAAATTGCCAACGCGCTGACTACCCGCTTTAGCGACATGCAGTCGGACCTGACCAGCGTGACCTTCTGGGATGAAGCGGTCGAGAAAACCTCTATCCGCTATGACCGGGCGTGGGCCGAAGAGAATATCGGCGCATGGCTCGCAGAATTCTACGGCGTGAACGAGAGCTTCCTGTTCGATAGCAGCCGGCAACTGGTCCTGGCATCCCGCTCCGGGAAAACGGTCTCCGGCGACGCGCTCCGACAATACAGCAGAGTCGTCCACCCAATGGTGGACCGGGTGCAGGCCAAAGCCCAAGGGTACAAACCGGCGCCCGGTGCGAGCGCGTTGAATTCGGATCTCCGCGGACAGGGCCTGGATGAAAGCGCCCTCGCGATCATCGGAGGACGACCGGTGCACATTACAGCGGCAGCGATTCTCCCTGACTTCGGCCGGCTGAGCGGAACGCCAGCTAAGCCGTTCGTCGTCGTCGCGATCCATGTCATCGACGACCGCTTCCTCGCCTCGCTCGGTCGCACGGTGATGATCGATGAGCTGCGGCTCGCTCGTCCCTCGACTCGGCTTTCCCGCGGCGAGGGGCGACTGACACTCGATGATCACTCCGGCAAACCGGCGTTCGAAGTTCGGTGGAAGCACCATCTCGACCACCGTGCTCT
>CAMLKX010000109.1 GCA_946480515.1 uncultured Sphingomonadaceae bacterium
ATAATGCCGGTCACACGCTGGTGGTTGGCGACCAGACCTATAAGCTGTCCCTGCTGCCATCTGGCATTGTGCGCGGCACGCCGTCGGTCATCGGCAACGGCGTCGTGCTCGACCCTTGGGCGTTCAAGGCTGAGGTCGAGCGGATCCGGGAGCAGGGAGTGACAATCACTCCCGACATCCTGCGCATCGCGGAGACCTGTCCGCTGATCCTGCCGATCCACCGCGACCTGGACGGACTGCGCGAAGACGCGAGCGGAGCGGGCAAGATCGGGACGACCCGGCGCGGCATCGGCCCAGCCTATGAGGACAAGGTTGGACGGAGAGCGATCCGGGTGTGCGACCTCGCCCATATGGATCATCTGGAACCGCAGCTTGATCGACTGTGCGCTCACCATGATGCGCTTCGGGCCGGGTTCGGCGAGCCTCCGGTGGACCGCGAGAAACTGCGCAATGAGCTCGCCGAAATTGCCGACTTTGTGCTGCCGTTCGCCCAGCCGGTGTGGTGCGACCTCGACCAGGCGAGCCGGGCGGGTAAGCGGATCCTGTTCGAAGGCGCGCAGGGCGTGCTGCTCGATGTCGATCACGGCACCTATCCGTTCGTCACCTCGTCCAACACGGTTGCGGGGACGACCGGAGCAGGGAGCGGAACCGGCCCGGCGACCGCGGGCTTCGTGCTGGGGATCGTGAAGGCCTACACCACCCGCGTGGGTTCGGGCCCGTTTCCGACCGAGCTGGACGATGAAACCGGTCAGCGGCTTGGGGAGCGTGGTCACGAATTCGGGACAGTCACGGGCCGCCGCCGCCGCTGCGGCTGGTTTGATTCGGTGCTGGTCCGGCAGGCGGTTGCCGTTTCGGGAATTACTGGCGTCGCCTTGACCAAGCTGGATGTTCTCGACGGGTTCGACACCGTTCGAATCTGCACCGGCTATCGCGTCGACGGCGAGACCTTCGATCACCTGCCGCCGCACGCGGCAGACCAAGCCAGGGTCGTGCCCGTCTATGAAGACTTCGACGGCTGGCAGGAATCGACCCGTGGCGCTCGGCGTTGGGCCGACCTTCCGGCTCAGGCGATCAAATATGTCCGCAGGATCGAGGAATTGATTCGCTGCCCCGTAACACTTGTTTCGACCAGCCCGGAACGGGAGGACACGATCCTGGTCACGGACCCGTTCGCGGGTTGAGAAGCGATCAGAAAGGCGTCTGGCCGAGGATGTTCCCGGGCGTCGAGTAGCGGCAGACGAGCACGTCTTCGGCTGCGCCGGTGGCGACTGCACAGCCGACTTGCTGGCTACTGCGCCACATCAGCTGCGTATAATGGCCGACGTCTGCCACGCGGCCGGTGCGGCTGTTGTTCGGGAAGCGGCCGGGACGGAAATTGCGCTTCTCGGCGATCCACAGGCCGACCATCGCTTCCGGGCTGTAGTAGCCGCGCGTGCCAGCCCACAGATTCTCGCCCTGCGGCGCGCCGCGCTTGCGCGGAGCGTGTTCGAAGCGGCCCGTGCGGCCAAGTGTGTCTGCCCAGGCCCGCGCGTCGGCGGCAAGCTGCTCGTTCCATTGGAGCTTTGGAAGTCCAGCGGCGCTGCGCTCCCAATTGTGAGCGGCCAGCAGCCGATCGTTGAGATTGGTCCGCGGACCAATCGTGCCAATGAGCAAAGGTGCTGCCATCGCCAGGGCAGTCGTTGCAGCGATAGTACGAAGTCGGGACCGGCTCATCGGAACGTCTTCCTGCGAGAGTTCCGAAACTTGTGCCGGGAAAGAGTCACCAAATGGTTGACGCGCGCGCGCCAGGAGCAATCTCGTGCGAATTGCGCGGCTGAGCGATTGACTTCGCGCGTGCAACTGACCCCCCACGGACGATGATCATCGCCCTGAGATCAGTGAATCATTGATCACGCATCAGCGGGAGGGGGCAGTAAGCTATTGGTTAACAGGTGGCGGTGAGCCGATTGTCTTTTGCGCCGGGTTGCTAGATCGTTTCGCTCCGGTGCGGGCTCACCACCACCCGATCGCCCATCTTCGCCTCGTTGAAGACGCGTTTGGCGAATTCCAGCGGCACTCCGACGCAGCCATGGGTTGCCGCGCCCCAGCGGACATCGCTGCCGTGAATGGCAACGCCATCGTTCGTGAACCGCAGCGTATAGGGCATCGGCGCATTGTCGTAGGTTCTGGAATAATGATCCCTTATCTTGGCGAGAATAGGAAACGCTCCAGTCGGGGTCTCGAAGTCTTCCGCGCCGAAGAGGATCACCGCCGTGCCGATCTCGTGCCCGGCGCGAAAGACCGAAACCAGTTGATTGTCAGGGTCGACTCGAATCCACACCCGTCCCTCCGGGACACCTGAATCATCCCAGATGAAGTCCCCGTGAGCGAGCCGCTTTTTAACGTTGAGCAGGCTTTTCAGCTCACCCTGGGCCGGGAATCTCGCCTTCGCCTCGCGGATTTCCTGAGCATTGAGATAGAAACGTTTATCCGTTTGCTGGAATGCGGCGGCGACCCCCTCTTGCTTGGGGGGAGAATTGGGGTTGAGCGCGTTCGGAGCGGCGATCGCAACCCCCGTCAGTACCGTTACAACGACAAGAGACTTTCCCCACATCTCAAGCAACTTGAAGCGGAGACGCGATCCTTTGGCGGCGGCGGAACCGGATGGCCATGCCGATTGCGCCGAAGCCCATCAACATGCTGGCCCATGTGCCGGGTTCGGGAACGGGAATGGGATTGCCTGGCGGCTCGTCCCGGTCCTCATCGGGCGGAACAACGAACACGCCTGGCGGGATGTTGACGTCGAGCGGCTCAAGCTTGGCGAGGACGGGCGGTTCCTCCGTGACCTCGGGCAGGACCGGAGTTCCGGTCAGCGCCTCGACGAACTCCTCGGGCGGCGGTTCCTCGACCTTCGCCAGGGCTCGCTGCTTTCCTTTCACCTTGGTCAGCTGGCCTTCGATGCGGCGGCCGGGGGAGCGATCCTCCATGACGTCGGACAGGCTTCTTGCAGCCAGCAGCAGTGGGCCACTCGGCGCGCCCGGGTCAATCATCGACAGGATGCTGAGCGGCGCGCCAACCGCAAACAGAGCGCAGGCCGCAAGGGCCGCGAATTTCCGCCGCTGCCTCGCCCGCCGGGCGCGAACACGACGAGAATGCGACCTCAGACGTGCGCGGCCGTTGATGGCTTCGCGTGTAATTGACGGGTTTGATGCGACCGACTGGCTCACGTTTACCCTCTAACCAACTGTGCCGTTGTGCAGACTGAACTCCTGCGCAACTACCAAGTCGACATTTGTTTCACAAAAGGGAGTTAAATGCAATGTTAACGAGGTCAGTTTGTCCAGCAATGGGACTCGCAGCGTTCCGCCCGCCTAGGGCTTACCCTCACTCAGCCGGTGCGGGACGGTCGCCGAGCTGGGTCTCCAATTCGCGGCTAACCGCGAGAGGCGAGCGAGTAAAGCGGGCCAGTCGGGAATAGAGCAGCGGGATCACGAACAAAGTAATCAGGGTTGACGTGGTCACTCCCCACACGATCACTACGCCGATGGCCGTCCGTGCCCCGGCGCCGGCGCCGCTTGCCAGCATCAAAGGCACGGCTCCGGCCACGGTCGCGATGGACGTCATCAGGATTGGCCGGAGGCGCCGGGCCGAAGCGGCGCGGATCGCTTCCCCAATCTGCTGACCCTGGTCGCGCAGCTGGTTGGCGAACTCGACGATCAAGATGCCATTCTTGGCCGCCAGCCCGACCAGCATCACCAGCCCGACCTGACTGTAGAGGTTCAGGGTTTGGCCCATTGCCGCCAGTCCGATGCACCCGCCCGCGATGGCGAGCGGAACGGTGGTGATGATCACCGCCGGGTGGATGAAGCTTTCGAACTGGGCCGCAAGCAGCAGGTAAATGATGAGCACGGTGAATGCGAACACCACCCAGATCGAACTTCCGGCCTCCTTATAGGCCTTGCTCTCTCCGCGATAACCGACCGCGACGACTTCAGGTGAATTGGCCGCTTCCTGTTCAAGGAAGGTCAGCGCCTCGCCCAGCGTGTAATCCGGCGCGAGTCCTCCCGACAGGGTGATGGCGCGCAGCTTGTCGAACCGGCCGAGATCACGGGCTCCCGCAGTATCGGTGATGGTGACCAGGTTCGACAGGGGAATGAGTTGGCCGGATCGGCTGCGTACCTGGATCCGCTGCAGATTTTGCTCGTCGACGCGGTCGGGCGCCTCCGCCTGGACCAGCACCCGATATTCCTCGCCCCGGTCGACGTAGGTCGAAACGCGTCGCGAGCCGAGCAGGCTCTGGAGGGCATTCGACACATCCTCGACGGACACACCAAGGTCGCCCGCGCGTGCGGTGTCGACCGCAACGCGGAGCTGAGGCTTGGTCTCCTTGTAGTCGGCGTCGAGATTGATGATGCCGGGGTTCTGGGTTGCTGCCGCCAAAATCCGATCACGGGCGAGCGCAAGCTCGGCATAGGTTGACCCGGCAATGACAAAATTGATCGGCTGCCCGCGTACCCCCAGCGATGAGCGGGGTTGGGCATTGCCGCGCAGGGCGGGAATGTCAGAGATCGTCCGGTTCACCTGATCGATGACGTCGGCAGTCGTCTGCTCGCGTTCTTCCCACGGCTTTAGGAAAAAGATCAGAGTTCCGCTGTTGAAGTCTTCGCTTGGACCGAAGCTGCCGGGCGTCCGCTGAATGATTGCCCGGACCGCGCCATCCTTCAGAAGCGGCAAGAACCGGTTCTGCGCATCAACCATGTAGCGGTCCATCTGCTCAAACCCGGTTCCTTCGGGAGCGGACAGATTCGCGTTGAAGATGCCGACATCTTCCTTCGGCACCAGTTCGGACTGGAGCATCTGGAAGACGAGAGCCGCGACCCCCAGGAATACTCCGACCGCCGCCAGCGTCACCTTCGGCCTGCGGAGCGCGGTATCGAGCTGGCGGGTGTAGAACAGCTCGATACGGCGAAACCGCTCATCGACGAATTGAGCCATGCGCCCCCGCTCCTGGTAGCGCAGCAGCTTGGAGCAGAGCATCGGGGCGAGGCTGAGCGCCAGAAAACCGGAGAAGGCGATCGCGCCGATCATCGCGGCGGCTAGTTCACGGAACAGCTGACCCGTCTGCCCGGCGATGAACATGATCGGCACGAACACGGCGCAGACGACCATCGTTGTCGAGATCACCGCGAAGGCAACTTGGCGCGTGCCCTCGAACGAGGCCGCGAGAGGTGGCTCACCCTCCTCGATCCGGTGATAGACGTTTTCGAGAACCACGATTGCGTCATCGACGACAATGCCGATCGACAGCACCATCGCGAGCAGGGTCAGCAGGTTGATGGAGTAGCCGAGGACCCACAGAACGGCGAAGCTGGCGAGCAGACAGAGCGGGACCGTCACCGCCGGGATCAGCGTCGCACGCCAGTTCCCGAGAAACAGATAGATGACGAAGATCACCAGCACCGCGGCTTCGGCAAGCGTCTCCCACACTTTGTTGATGGCGCGGCTGATGAACAGGGATTCGTCGGAGCCGACGACGATCTCCATCCCGGCCGGGAGCCGCGCCTGGAGCTCTTCAGCTGCGCGCTTGGCGGCATCTGCCACCTCCAGCGTATTGGCGCCGGATTGGCGGATGATTCCGAGACCGATCGCCGCCTCGCCGTTCAAGCGAAAGGCGGAATAGGGGTTTTCCGCGCCCTGCTCGATCCGCGCGACGTCGCCCAGCCTGACCAGATAGCCGTCGCTTCCCCGGCCGACGACGAGAGCACGAAACTGTTCGGCGTTCTGGAACGGCCGGTCCACCCGCAACGTCACGTTCTGCTGCTCGGATTCGATCCGCCCGGCAGGAAGCTCGACATTCTGGCGGCGCAAAGCGTCCTCGACATCGTCCGGCGTCAGGCCATAGGCGGCGAGACGATCGGGCTGGATCCAGACGCGCATCGACGGGCGGGTCTCACCCCCGATGAACAGGCGGGCGACGCCAGGAATTGCGGACAGACGGTCAACCAGATTCCGATCGGCATAGTCGCTGAGCTCAAGGCGGGACCAGCCGGGCTTGGACAGAACGAAGAACAGGATCGGGAAGGAATCCGCATCGACCTTCCGCACTTGCGAGGGGAGCGCGTCGTCAGGGAGATCGCTGGCGGCAGCGCCGATCCGGTCGCGCACATCGTTTGCGGCCGAGTCGATATCGCGCCCGGGCGTGAATTCGATGGTAATCGAGGATTCGCCGTCGCGGCTTCGCGACGTGATGTTCTCAAGTCCTTCGACCCCCGACAGCTGATCTTCGAGCACCTGGGTGACGCGGGTCTCGACGACGCTCGCGGCGGCGCCGATGTAGCGGGTTTCGACCGACACGACCGGCGGATCGACGTCCGGATACTCGCGCGCCGGAAGGCTGAAGAAGGCGATCAGGCCGACGACCGCGATCAGCATCGCGATGACGG
>CAMLKX010000110.1 GCA_946480515.1 uncultured Sphingomonadaceae bacterium
CTGGATTTGGTTGTCCTGGCCGACTTCCGACAGCAGCAGGCCGAGCCGCACCCGCCGTTCGGCGATCCCCCGATATTCCTCCGCTTCGTCTTCCAGCTCCTTGCGGGCGGCTTCCGGGTCTTCCTCGTGAGTGGCCTCATGCTCTAGCTGGCGCATGATGCTCTCATACTCAGCCTCGACCATGGATTGCGGCACCGGAAAATGATGGGTCTCGGCCAAGCGGTCGAGCAGACGACGCTTCATGTGAGTCCGGGTAAGGCCGTTGAGCTCCTGCTGCTGCTGACCGGTGATCAGTTCGCGCAATTGCTCCAGGCCATTGAGACCGAGCGTCTTGGCGAACTCGTCATCAATCTTTGTCTCGCCAGCAACCTTCACCTCCTTGACGGTGATGTCGAAGGTCGCCGGTTTCCCCTTGAGATTGGCGGCCGGATAATCATCAGGGAACTGGACTTTCAGCGTCCGCTCCTCGCCGACCTTGGCGCCGATGAGCTGATCCTCGAAGCCGGGGATCAGCTGACCCGATCCGATCTCCACCGGCATGGCCTCGCCGCTGCCACCGTCGAATGCTTCGCCGTCAACCTTGCCTGCGAAATCGACCACCACCAGGTTGCCAGTCTCGGCTGCATGGCCTTCGGGAGCGTCATCCCACTTCTTCTGCCCTTGGGCGAGCCGTTCGATCTGCTCGTCGATGACCGCAGGGTCCGGCTCGACCGTCAGCCGCTCAAGCTCCAGCCCATCGATCTGCGGCTTCGGCACTTCGGGTAGCGTTTCAAGGCGCACGCGCACCTCGGCATCCTTGCCCGGCTCATAGCCTTCATCCAATTCCACTTCCGGTTGCATCGCCGGACGCAGCTGGTTGTCGGCCAGCAGCTTCTGAACGCTTTCCTGAACGGCGCTGTTCAACGCATCCTGACGAAGCGCCTCGCCGTGCATCTTGCGGATCAGATTCGGCGGAACCTTTCCCGGACGGAACCCCTGCATGCGCACCTGGGGAGCGACGCGCTTGACCTCCTGGTCGACTCGAGATTCGATCTCGCTGGCGGAGATGGTGAGAGTATACGCCCGCTTGAGGCCTTCATTTTCCGTCTCGACGGTCTTCATGATCTTCCAGTCAATCCCAGTGGTCTGATCGTTCGTGGCAGGACAATGGTGCGGGCGAAGGGACTCGAACCCCCACATCTTGCGATACTGGAACCTAAATCCAGCGCGTCTACCAGTTCCGCCACGCCCGCAAAGGCATGTGGCGAGCGCCTATAGCAAGGCTGGGCAGCGGAGCAAGCCACGCGCCCGATCAATTGCTGCGGGTTTTTGAGCAACCCCCGGTGCGGCGGGGAGTTGAGTGACTGAAAGGATCAAGTGGATGGCCACAACCCCTGACATCCCCAATCCCTCGCCGGGGACCCCTGCTCCCGCGGTTCCGGAAACGCCCGCGCCATCGACCCCCGCCACGCCCAGCCAACCGCCGCCCGAGACCCCGCCCACCGGTCCTGACATCGACGTGCCTGCGCCAACCGCACCCGGCATTGAGCCGCCGACCGGGCCGATTTCTCCGGTCGGCTGAGATGGCAAGCACACCTCCGCAGCCTCCTTATCCGGGCGCGCCCGGCGATCCTGAGCCCCCGCTGCCGCCGCCTGATCCGGTCAATCGCCCACCGACACGGGCCGAGTTGCGCAGATCAACGGCGCCGCTGGGCTGACTGAACGATCCCTTCGAAGTCGGGCAGCGCCTGATCGAAATAGTGGGACTTGGTGGCATCAAGCATCACCAGGTAAAGGCGGCCATCAATCACGGCTCCGACGGCCCGTCCACGGCGGCGCAGCTCATCCGTGTCGAGATGCTCAAAATCGAATTGGAAACCTGACGCGCCGAGGAATTGCCGCGGCTGAAGCCCGGTTGTGGTGAAGTCGACCGCACCGCCGCGAACCCGGTAGGCGCTTTCGAGCATCGCCGCGACTTCCGGCGCCGTCATATCGCTGCGGAACTTCGGCACCTGCCGGTCAGCCTTGCGGCTCTGCCGCACCAGGGCCTTGTTGTCCTTCAAAGCAGTGATGAAGCTGATTCCGTCGAGGTAGGGCCCGTTGAGGGTCCAGTCTTCCGTCTCCCGGATATTATCGAAGAACCAGCGGCTTGCCCTGTTCCAGTCACGCGGAGCAGTCACCGCCATGGCGCCGTTGCCGACGTTGACGGTCCGGCCAGAGCGGACCAGCGAATACCCCCCGAACCCGCCGCCCCCGCTGTCGATCCCCGCGCAGCCCGCAACCGGGCTGACGAACAGGAGAAGGGCACAAAGCTTCGCGCCAGCCTTCATCGCGCTGCTCCTGCCTGAGTGATCATCTGCCGGACGAAGGGCGCATCCGGCGCTGTCGGCTTCATCGCAAGGTAGCGGGACAGGGCCGCCCTACCCTCCGCCTGCCGTCCGGCCTTGATCAGCGACAGCCCATGCCAGCGCCACGCATCGGCCGGAGCATCGGCGTAGAGCACGGCCGAGGCGTAGCCCGCCGCAGCCCGCGCCGCATCTTCACGCGTGCCCCGCAAGCGCCAGATCTCGGCCTCGCCGAACCTCAGGAGGCCGTTCCAACCATCCTTTGCGAGAGTGTTGATCACATATTGGCTGGCGCCAGGGTCGTTCAGTTTAACCTGATCATCGATCATCATCGGCCGGATCGGCGCGATGGCCGAAAGATAGCGCTCGCGCCCGCGATCATAGACTCGGCCTGGGAACGTCATCTCCTGCGCCGAGATTTTTAGGTCATTCATCCGCTCGCGCGGAGCGGGGTGGGTCGAGAAAATCGAATACCCCCGGTTTGGCCGCTTCCGGCGATACTTGGCGCTGAGCTCAATTTCCCCGATCAGCTGCTCCCAGGTCTCCGACATTGAGATCGGGGAATATCCCGCCTCGGCAATCAGCTTCACTCCAAGCGCATCGGATTCCGCTTCGAGCTGGCGATTGTAGCGCAGCAGCGACAGGATGGTGCCAAGCTGGGCCAGTTGGACCAGATCACCGACATAGACCCCGGCTGCGCCGCCGCCGATCCCGGCAGCCATCGACGCAATACTGAAGATATCGCTTTTGCGCCGCATGTCGCGCCACTGGCGGATCTGATGCTTAAGCAGGAAGTGCGAGCTTTCGTGGGCGATCACTCCAGCGAGCTGCGCTTCATCCCTCATCCGCAGCAGGAGCCCGGAAAAGATCACCGTAAAGCCGGTCGGGAACATCACCGCGTTAAACTCGGGGATGCGTGCCAGATAAATCCGCATGTCGCGGGCCGCCGGACCGCCGACGCGCCCGATCAAACCCTTGAGGTAGTTGTTGAGCTTTGGATCCTTGATCAGCAGGTTCGACCCGGCAATCTCTTCCTCGACCCGTTCCATCTGCTGCCACAGGCCTTTTTCGTCCTGATCGACGGCCTTGTAGCCGGGTCCAATCAATGGCTTGAGTGATGCTGGTGAAATGCGCGCGTTCGCGACGCCCGTGGCAAGGCTCGCGGCAAGGACTCCGCTCCCCGTCAGCGCCGCCCTACGACTCAGTTGCGCGCTCATGATGCGCGCCTCGTCGCGCGCCGGATTTCGCGGCCCGGCTTCATGCGGTTGAGCAGCCTGTCCACCAACTGGGCAGCCCCTTGCTGCGTGCGAATGTCACCCATCTTGATTCCGGCGATCTGGGTCCCCGCCTGCATGACATTGAACCACACCACTTCGCCGGTCCTAAGGTCGACCAGCGACGCATAGGCGAACTGACCGCCGCCGCCGATATTCGGAGCACAGAAGCCAATCACGCATCCGGCCACACCAAGCACCTGCAGCGCGATGCGACCGGTCGAGGCGAAGCTGTCCTCGGCATGCAGGAACAGGGCATAATCAAATCCGCTCTGGCGGCCGAGGCGGACCGCATCCTCGCCAAGCGTGTATTCGAGCTCGCGCCGCCGCTTGGTGGGCAACGTGAGCCCCAGATATTTGTGCAGCGCGATCGAATTCCCAACTGCATTATGCAGCCGCTCGAGATCGGCGATCTGGTCGGCGCTGATCCCCGGGAAGGAATCTCGGCGCTCGAGAATGCGGATGTTGCCGCCACGCGCAGCCTGCTGGGCCCGGAGCGCATTGATCAGGTGGGCCCGCGAAGTCTCGGTCCAATCGGCACGCGGTTCAACCATTCCTCCGGTCGTCACGGAACCAACCGTGACGTCGGGGCGCATCACCAACAGCTTGTAGTCGCCAGAGGGCGGCGTGAATTGAAGGTCTGCGAATTGGCGAGTTTGAACGCATGCCGTGAGGCTAGCGGAGACGAGGACCAAGCAAGCGGTACGACGCATACATCTCTCCCGGTCGAGAGATCAGGAATACTGCCGACAACGAGGCAATCGTGCAACCGGTTCAAATAAAGGGGTTTAGCGGTAATTTCTGTCAGCGGGCGGGACAAGACGCGCCTTCGACAGTCTGGCACACCCCATCGATCTCGCCTGAGATCGGCAGGCCCACCATTCCCGCCAGGGTCGGCAGGATATCGACGGTTGCAATTGCCTCAGGTCGATCGACCGGCTTCATGCCGCGACGCCAGAACAGGATCGGCACACGCCGGTCGCGATCCCATGCTGTACCATGAGTCGCGGCAATGACCTTGGCATCCGTCAGCGGGACGACATCCTGCTTCAGAATCACGTAGAAATCTCCGGAGCGTGTCGGCTCGAACGAGGCGCGAACCCGCTCGATCAGGCTCCATTGGTCCGGGCTCTTGCGCGGCATTGGAACGGCCTGAATTTCTGCGGCCGTGAACACCGCTTCGACCTGCCGGTGAGTCTTGTATGCTGCAACCGCCTCCTTCTGGGCTCGAGCGCGGCTCCGGCCCACTAATCCGCGGTCGAGGTAAATGTCGCCCGAAACCCCTTCTCCATGGATCAACGGACCGGCCAGCCCGAGCTTCGCAGCGATTGCCTTCGACACTGTCGCCGGAAGAAGCCCCGCGTCCGCTCGCTCGCTTTTCCGTGCTGATCCACCGCGTTCAGGCAGATCATCGCCACCATGGTCCGCGGTCAGCACGACCGCATAATCAACGCCGCTTGAGTCCAGCAGCTTGAAAAAGCCATCGAGATCGCGGTCGAGCGCCAGCAACTGCAGGCACATTTCCTGGCCATGCGTGCCGGTGGTGTGACCGACCAGGTCGGTCCCTGACAAGCCAATCGCGAGAACATCCGGAGCCTTCATCCGCCCCAGTTGGAACTCCTGAAAGAGCGCGGCTGCGGTGACCAGAGTTGCGGCATCGATTTCCGGCGAAGCCCGGAACGCCAGAACGTCTCCCGCTTTGCGCGAAAAACGCCCCGCCCCAACTGTCCGGGCGGGCAGAGTCACAGGCTGCGACTGGGCGGCGCAGAGTGGCGGCGGCTCGAGCGGCGCCTGAGCCGTTGCGAGCTGCCGTTCGACCGCAGCGTTGACGGCAGCAATGCTCGCCGGAGGCTGCGGTTGGGCAAGGTCGGTGACGAACTTGCGCCCTTCCCAATACCAGCGCTGATCGACCACCCGGCCGCTCATCATCACGGCGCTGCGATCCTTACCCGCGACCGCGACCGACCGGCTTTGCGGGGAGACTTGCTTCAAGCGTTCGCCAAGCGTCGTTGCGTTGAGATAACGCGATGCCACCCGATCCGGAGATTGGCCGCTGGCGGAGCCCGTTCCGGCAAGCGTTCCGCCTTCGATGCAGTACACAACCCGGCTCGTACCCGGCTTCGATACGTCCAGCCAACTATTGCCTACGATCCCGCTCCGCGCAGGATGAGCGCCGGTCAGGATCGTCGAGTGTCCGGGGCACGTTTCGGTTGAGGCGTGCGCCTGAAATCCGTTCCGGAAGACCGCCCCTTGCGCCAGTCGCGCCAACCCGCCGGTGAAATACGGGCGATACTGGTCGAACAGGTCAGCGGAGAATTGGTCCACCGAAATGGCGACGATGAGCTTGGGCGGATTAACAGGCTGAGCGCCAACCGGCGTGGTGATCACGGCAGCCAATGCGCCAACACTAAGCCCCAGCCGCCACCTCAAGATCATCCCAACTTTTCCTTCAGCCGCTCATTCACAAGCTGTGGGTTGGCCTTTCCGGCCATCGCCTTCATCACCTGGCCGACGAAGAAGCCGAACAGCTGCTGCTTGCCACCCCGGTACTGCTCAACCTTGTCGGCGTTGGCGGCGAGTATTTCATCGATCTTTGCATCGATCGCGCCGGTGTCGCTGGTCTGCTTGAGCCCTCGCTCCTCGACGATCGCTGCCGCGCCCTGCCCGGTTTCGAGCATGATCTCGAACACTTGCTTGGCAAGGCTGGTCGAGATCGTCTTGTCGGCCACCAGCCCGAGCAGCT
>CAMLKX010000111.1 GCA_946480515.1 uncultured Sphingomonadaceae bacterium
TCGGAACTCGGTGGCGAGTCGTTCAGAATCCGCTGCCACCGCTGACTCGATATTGTCCCGCGCCTTCTCCCGCACCGTCTGGCGCATGCGCTCGAACTCGCGCGGATCGGTTCCCTGAAAACCGAAGATCGCCTGCTTGAAGTCGCCGACCATGAACAAGGTGCGGGTTGTCCGGTCAGAAGCGCCTGCTCCGGCAAAAAACTCCTCGGTCAAGGCCCCGACGATCGACCATTGATCGGCGTTGGTGTCCTGAGCTTCGTCCACCAGAATATGGTCCGTGCGGCTATCCAGCTTATAGCGGACCCACTCGCCCATGCCCGGCATTTCAAGCAGGCGCCGAGTCCAACGGATCAGATCATCGAAATCGGCAACGCCTGAAGTCCGCTTGGCATTGGCATAGGCCTCGGCAAAGGCCGCTCCGGCGCGCAGCCCGGCGGCAAGGAGCGCCACCAATGACGCCCCCCGCTGCAGGCGAAGCAACTCGGCAAGCGCATCGGCAAGACGCTGACATTGTTCGGGATAGTCAGCGCAAAGCTTCAGCTGCCCCGCCTTCGCCTTGCGCAGCGTGCGCTCCTTGGTGAACACGACCGAAGCCAACATCTCCAGTTGGACCACGCGCGCTGCCGGATCTTGGGCGAGCCAGCTGTCGATGACTTCCACATGCCTGCCGCCTTCGATCGTGCCCCATCGCCGGTTGGTGTCGGCGATCGCGCGCAGCAGATCGCAATCGAAGCTGTCGTCGGCACAATGGGAAGCCAGCAAGGCTTCGATCGAGTCCTCCGGCAGGTTGATCTGTCGCCGCAGCCAGGTCTCCGCGGCGCCGGGAACGGTGAACAGGCGCATCGCTTCGGGCGCACGCGCGCACTGCATGAGATAGGCTTCAGCGCCCTTCTCGCCGAGCCTGAGGCTGAGTTGCTGGACATCATCGATCAGGGAATGATCACGCCGAAGCTCGGCCGCGGTGATCATCGCGGCCAGCGTGTCGCGCGCGAGCTGCGACTCTTCGCGTCCTTCGATCGGCCGGAATTGGGGAGTGATCCCAGCCTCGGCCGGGAAAGCACCAAGCAGAGTCTGGGCGAAGCTGTGAATGGTCTGGATGCGCAGCCCGCCGGCAGCATCGAGCACCCGGGCAAACAGCTGACGCGCCCGCTGCATCAGCGGCGGTGTCGGCTGCTCGCCAAGAGCAAAGAGTTCCTTGCGCAATGCGGCATCAGGAAGCCGCACCCACAGCGCCAGCCGCTCGCCCACCCGGTTCGCCATTTCGGCGGCACCCGCTTTTGTGAAGGTCAGGCACAGCAGGTGCTCGGGGAATACTCCTGACAGCAGCAGCCTCAGAACGCGGGCGGTCAGCACATGAGTCTTACCCGTTCCGGCGGACGCGGAAAGTGCGGCATGGACCTGCGGGTCGGCGGCTCGCGCCTGATCTCCCTCCAGGCGCTTCAGCGGCTTGAGTCGAACCCCCATCAGGCTTCTGTAGCGGCGCTCCCAAGCCCATGCGAGCAGTTCAGTTCAGGGCAGGAACAATCTCGGTCTTCGCTCGCTTTTTCCCGGTCCAAAACGACAGGAGTGGGACAATGAAGCGTATTGCCTTGCTGGCGCTCGGCACCGCCACCTTTGCGCTGGCCGGATGTTCAACCACCGAGGAGTCCGTTGCCGAAGCCGTCGGCACCACCCACCAGGCGGAAATGACGGGTGCCGCGGAAGTGCCCGGTCCGGGAGATCCAGACGGCACTGGCCGCGCTGAGGTATCGATCGTCGATGCGACCGATAACCTTTGCTACGAGGTGAAGGACGTCGCCAACCTGAGTCCAGTGGTTGCCGCGCACATCCATCGCGGTGCTGCGGGCGAAGCCGGCCCGCCGGTGGTTCCGCTGATTGTTGACAGCACCGGCCGTGGCAAAGCCTGTGCAAAGATCGACGGTTCGCTCGCGGATGACATCAAGAACAACCCCGCGCAGTTCCACGTCAATCTCCACACGGCTGATTTCCCCGCGGGGGCAATCCGGGGCCAACTTCACCGTTGACGACTGACTGAGCGAACCGGCATTCGTCGGTTCGCTCGGCCTTTCAATCAAGGAAAAGATTTGTGTCGGAAGAAAGCGCTCAGGAGCGCCGCAACAAGTTGGTGACGACTGGGGTCGCCGTGGGGATCGGCTCAGCCGCCATTGTCGCCGCGTTACTCTATGCGTCCAAGCTCAAGAAACCGCGCAGCAAGAGCTGACACGCTCAGGCGCGTCCGTACCATTCCTCAAGCCGCATCAGCTGGTCATAGTCGCCATAGGGCGCATAGGCGGGGTGAAGCTTGGCCGTGAACGGTTCGCCGCCCCTCAGGTAAGCGGCCGCGATTGCCACGAACTGGCGCTCCGCCTGGTCGAGGAATTCGATGGGACCGATTTCCTTGTCGGCAGCCACGAGCTTGCCGAAGCTGCCGTTGGCTTTGGCCAGCGACCAATATTCATGCCTGCCGGCGTCCCCTGTGATCGACGGAAAGCCGCCGCTTCGTCCGATGAGCCCGAGGAGTCCGAGCTGGAGCGCGAAGCCTTCCGTGACCGCCTTCGACGTTGGAGGCTTGCCGGTCTTGTAATCGACGATCACCAGCTTGCCGTCGAGCAGCCGGTCGATGCGATCGGCTTTTCCATAAACGGTCACTCCGCCGATCAGTGCTTCTCCGCTGACCTCGGCGGCCACCGCTCGGCGCCCCTGATCCCGATGAGAGCGCTCCGTCCGCGCAATCCAATCGATCGCTTCAAGCAGCCGCGGCTGCCATAAGGCGCGAAGCATCGGGTGGATGGCCTCGCCCTCGACCAGCGCTTTCGCGCGATCGAGTAGCCGGTCAGGATCGCTGTCATCCTGCTTAAGCCACTCCTCGAGCACTTTATGGACGGCCGTCCCCTTCCACGCAGCGCTATGCTCGGCGTCAACCGGATCAAGCTTCGACAGCTTGAGCATCGCGTTCGCGTAGAAGGCGAACGGATCAGCCTTCAACCGATCCACGGCCGTAACGCGAATGCGATCGGGACGGTCCTCGACCGGTGGATCCGGCGCTGGACGATCGACCGGACTTGCAGAAACCGGCTGATCGAGCGCGGCGACCATCCGTTCGAGCCGCGTGTCACGGGTAAGACCTCCAGTCATCGCCTGCAGGCGCAACCAAAAGCGGGACGCGACCGTGGGCGAACGGGAGTCGCGCCTCGCCCTCGTCAACAGCACCGAAGGGGCACCCAGGGCGCTGGAGAAATCATGCGCGGAGAGCCCGCTTCTGAATTCGAGACCGGGAAGGCCAAGATGGGCGCGGATCTTCGGCGCGAGCCAGGGATCAGGGGGCGGAAGCGCAGGCCATACGCCTTCGTTCAAGCTGCCGAGGATCATCAGATCGGCTTGATGCAGCCGGGCTTCAAGCAGACCGCGGATCGCAAGCCGAGGATGGCTTCCATAGGCTGGCCGAACCACTCGCTGATCGAGCAATTGGCGGAGCATCGGCACTGCTTCGGCGGCGGTCACCGACAGGCTTGTAGCCGCAGGCGAATTCTCGATTTCGACCAGCAACTCGCCCATCATTCGTCCGGCGGGGCCACGCCATGCACCCTCGCCCGCAAGCGCGGTTGCACATTCGCGGATCGCACCGGCCCACGCCGCAAAGGTCAGCACTGTCGAGAACCGCTGTTCGAGCGGAGCAATCGCAGGACGAACCTGGGTCCACGCCGGCGTTGACCCGAGCAGCTGATCCAGGCCGGCTAAACCCGCGGGTGGACGTGGGCCGCGCAGCTTAAGGTCCAGCGCACGCGCCGCATCGAGCCATTGCTGCCGCGCCTCGCCGTCCCGCACCAGCGGATGCTTGATCAGGGCAAGCAGCGCGACTGGCCCCAGCCGGTCGGCTGCTGCCGCCGCAATTGCCAGCAGCAGGGTTCCGGCAGGCTCGCTGGACAGTGGGGAACCGGCACTGTCGTCAGCAGCGACATTCCATCTGCGGAGAAGCGCCGAGACTCGGGCCGCGAGCGCCCGGTCCGGAGTGACCAGCGCCGCGGTTCGTCCTGGCGTCTCGAGCACTTCGCGCATTGCCAGCGCGATGGCCTGCGCTTCGCTCGCCGGGTCGGGGAACTCGGCGCAGCGAACCCCGGTCAGACGCCGCTCGGCGGAGGGCAACTCGTTCCATTTGTCGCTGAAGTCGGCCGCGGTCATCGCATTGGCGACGGCGCGGCCGCGAACCGCCTGCGCAGCGGGCGCTCCACCGCCTCGCCAGACGCCGACCTCCGCACGGGCAACGCCGATCCGGTCAAGCAGCAACTTGAGGTGAAACTGCGGATGGGTCTCCTCTGGCCTTCGCCCGTCGACCGGGCCGAGCGCGTCCCACTCCTGCTCGCCCATGACCCGGTCGAGGGCTAGGCCGGGAAGAACAACTGCGCCTTGCGGCATCCGGGCAATGGTGGCGAGAAGCGCCGCTACGGCCGGCGCAGCGGTGGTGATTCCGGCAGCGATCGTGAAACCATCCGGCGGGGAGTTCAACCACCGCCCGGCCAGCGAGCGCAACAGCCGGTTGCGCCGGTCGGCGAGGTCGATCCGGCCCATCCGGGCAAGCTCGCGCGGCCAATCGTCGAGCAGCACGCGCAGCTTATCTAGCGACATCTGCCAATGGGCGGCGAGGTCGGGCGCATCATCGACTGCCCCGGCGAGGCGCGAGATATCCACTTCCTCAATCGTCAGCGCGTCGATCGTGCGCTCGAGGTCGGCAGCGAGACGAAGCGCTTCCCCCGGCAGCATCGCAGTGCCGGAATGTGTCCGGACCAGATTGGCAAGGGTGAGCAGGCGCTGGAGCGGATCGATGGCGGGCGGAATAGGCGGATCATCGGCGTCAGCCGGGTCCAGAGCAGCACCGATCCGTTCGGAAATCTCAGGGTCGCCAATCGGGATCAGGCGCGGCATCAGCAAACCTCCGCCACTGTGCCGAACAAACGCCTCGATCAGCGTTCCGACCGCGCGATTATTCGGCAGCAGGATTCGCCCTCGCGCAAAGGCCAGCGGGTCCTTGCCGAACCTCGCGATCACTCCGGAGGCGAGCGAGTCAGCGAACGACCGGTGCGACGGGATCGTCCACACCGCTGGACTTCCGAGCCGCGGCTCGGCGGGCGCCTCAGGCATGAGTGAGAACGGACTCGGTGGCCCTCACTGCTTCCGGAGTCCCGACGTCGAACCACAAGCCCTGGTGGACCGCTCCGAAACAGCGGCCCTCCTCGATCGCCCGATCCCACAAGATGTTGGTGGAAAACGGACCATCCGGAGAGTCCCGCAGCAGGCGCTTGGAAATGATCTGGATTCCCGTGAACACAAAGGGCGCGACGCGGCCCCTCACCCGGCGGCGTAGCCGTCCATGCGAATCCATGTGGAAGTCCCCAAGCCCGCGGTGGTTTCCGGCTCTAGCCTGGGGAACCACCAGCAGGAGCGCATCCATCCGCGCTTGATCCCAATGCGACGCAAGCAGCCGGATCGTATCGACCGGTCCATCAATCCAGAAATTGTCGCTGTTGACCACCAGGAAGGGATCGCAGTCGATCATCGGCTCGGCGTGGATCAGTCCACCGCCGGTCTCGAGCAGTTCCACGCGCTCGTCGGAAACGCTCACGTCAAGGTCCTTCGCATGCGTTGCGAGGTGCGCTTCGAGAGCATCGGCGAGGTAGTGGACGTTGACGACAATCCGCCCGACGCCGGCGGCGCGAAGCCGGTCGAGCACATGATCGATCAGCGCTTTCCCGGCGACCTCCACCAATGGCTTGGGCCGAGTGGCGGTGAGGGGCCGCATACGCTTGCCCAGCCCGGCCGCCATGACCATCGCCGTATGCGGGACCGAGGTCGCGATCTCGGCCCGTAGCCGGAGCGCCTTGGCCGCACCGCTCAAGCGAGATGCTCCCGCCACGCGTCCGCGCGCATCTCCAACGGGAGATTGGCATCGAACCAGGCGCGCACCGGCGCAAGCGCAGGATGACGCAAACTGTCTTCCAAGTGCGCCCAGACACGCGGTTGCAGCGGCAGATAGTGCGGTTTTGAGTCCCGCTTCCACAAACGCGTGAAGATGCCCAGGATCTTGGAATTCCGCTGAGCCCCCAGCACATGATAGTCGGCCAGGAATTGCTCCCGATCGGAAATGCCGGCGTCGCGGATGTAGCGCTCGATCATCTCTTGTTCGAGGCCGGGCGAGACATCGCGCCGCGCGTCCTTGAGCAGCGACACCAGGTCATAAGCCCGATGCCCGGCGAGAGCGTCCACACGCCGACGATCATCATCAGGTTCGCGTCCG
>CAMLKX010000112.1 GCA_946480515.1 uncultured Sphingomonadaceae bacterium
GGGAGACAGGATTCGAACCTGCGACCCTCTGCTCCCAAAGCAGATGCGCTACCAGACTGCGCTACTCCCCGACGCCGCAGCGCCCTAGCAGGGGAGACCGAGCAGCTTCAAACGCTAATTGCGGTTCGCGACCGGCTGATCCGGCGCGGGCTCGCCTGGCTCCTTGCTGGTGTCCAGGTCGACATCGATCCGGCCAACCCGGTTGCCGATCGCATCCCCGGCCCGATCCAATTCATTGGAAGCATCTCCGGCGGCGCGCTCGAGGTCACTGGCCACGTCTTGAATACCGTTCTCGGCAACCTCGCCGTTGAGTTGAACGCTGACCTCTTCATTCGCGGAGTCCTTGCTGACCTGACATGCGGCCAGAAGCAGGAGAGGGGTGATGATTGCCAAACGCATCTGCGGCCCTTTCGTAGAGCGAAGTTGTGGCCTCAACGCCCGCGGCTCGGTTCCGTGCCGCGTCAATCACAGGAGCCGCATCTGCGCCCCTTCGGGCGGAATAAACAGGTCCCTGCGGAGCGCGAACTTGGCTTGTCTAAGACCATAGCGCGCGGCAGCGTTCTCAAACCGCTTGCGCAGCAGGGCGGCCCACACGCCTTGCCCACGCATCCGGGAGAAGAAATTCGGGTCATTGTCGCGGCCGCCCCGCATCGCCTGGATCGTGGCCATCACCTTTCCGGCACGATCCGGAAAGTGGCGGTCGAGCCAGGCGCGGAACAGCGGAGCCACCTCATGCGGAAGCCGCACCGGCAGGTAGAAGCCGCCCGATGCTCCTGCTTCCACCGCGTTCCGCACAATGTCTTCAAGCTGATGATCAGTGATTTGAGGCACGACCGGTGCAATCGCGACAATGGTTGGGACACCCGCTTCACTGAGCGTGCGGATCGCCGCTAGCCTCTTGGCCGGGGCAGGGGCGCGGGGTTCGAGCGTGCGAGCGATCTGCGGATCGAGTGAGGTTACCGACAGCGCCACGCAAGCGAGGTTTCGAGACGCCGCATCCGCGATCAGGTCAATGTCGCGCAGAACGCGATCGGACTTGGTCGTGATGGTGAATGGATGGCGGGTCTCAACCAGCAGCTCGAGGATCGAGCGGGTGATCCGCCAGCGACCTTCGATCGGCTGATAGGGGTCTGTGTTGGTTCCCAATGCGATTGGAGCAACCTCATAGTTCGGTCGGGACAGTTCGGAGTGGAGTAGCACCGCGGCGTCCGGCTTCGCGAACAGGCGCGACTCAAAATCAATTCCCGGCGAGAGGTCATGAAAGGCGTGGGTGGGCCGGGCGAAGCAGTAAATGCAGCCATGTTCGCACCCACGATAAGGATTGACCGAACGATCGAAGCCGATGTCCGGCGAGCTGTTGCGGGTCAGGATCGTGCGCGGGCGTTCGATCGTCACTGTCGTTCGGCGCGGCGGCAACTCCCCATCAATCACCTCGACAGTGTCGAGCCAGTCGCCCTCGGCGATCCGCTCCTTCAGATTGAAGCGGGTGGGCGTCTCGTTCGCTGTGGCGCCCCGCCCGGAGTAGGCGTTCGTCGGCATCTCCTGATCATAGGAGATAATCAGAACATATCAAGAACAAAACTATTTGGTTAGGCTGACGACCTGGCTCGGTCGGCGAGCGGGGAAGGTGGGCCAACGGTGCTCCGCCATCGCCCGCAGCGTCGGAGGATCGTTCGACTGCGCCTGATAGACCCACAGGTTCCGCATCACGGCCGGGACGTAATAGCGGGTCTCCCAGTAAGGGATGCTTTCGATCCACAGCAGCGGATCGCCCTTGTCGTAGATATAGTTCCAGCGTTCGACCGGAAGCGGGCCGGCGTTGTAGGCGGCGATGATCTTCGGCAATTGGCCCCGGGTCGCGGCATTGTCGCGCAGGAATTCCAGGAAGCTTTGGCCATATTCCATGTTGAGGGCGGGGCTGGTCAGGCTTGCCTGTGAATAAGGCAGGCCGTTGCGGCGGGCCATGAGGTTTGCGGTCGTCGGCAGCACCTGCATCAGTCCGACCGCACCTGCGGGGCTGACAATCGCCGGGCGGAAGCTCGATTCCTGAAGCGTGTGTGCGTAAGCCAGCGCGGGATCGATCCGCCAGCCGTTGTGCGGAGCCCAGCGCGGCGCCGGATAGCGATCGGTCGGCCGGACCTGCGCGCCGCGCGGTCCGTTATGCGCCAGCCAGAACTGCGCGCTCGCAAGGTCGAGCCGCTTGGCGACTTCGATCAATGCGCCATGATCCGAGGCCGGTCCGATCCGAGCCTGGTGACGCAGATATTCGTCGGCCAGCCAGCTCTCGCCAATTTGGGTCAGTTCGATTGCCCGGCGCACATTCGGCAGCCCCTCGACCCGAGACGTGTCGAGTGTCCGGTTTGTCGACGGCAGGGTCACCGGCATCCCAAGCGTCTTGCGCGCGACGAGGCCGTAGAAGCTTTCCGGCGACTCCCCGGCAGCTCGAAGCAGCGGAGTAACGGCGGCGGGATTGCGGTTCGCCATCTCCGAACGGGCGGACCAATAAAGGCATGCCGCGCGAAGCTCCCGTCCCGGGGTTCGTGATGCAGCCTCGCGGAAGGTCTGCGCGGCGAGGCCGTAATCCCGGAGCCGCCACGAGGCTAACGCCGAAACCCACGCCGCCTGGCCTGCCCATTCTCCAATTGCGCCGGCTCGCGCCGCGTCCGCGACTCTGCGCGCGTCCGCGTCTCGTCCGAGCACATAATAGGACCAGGCGACGCGTTGCCCCGCTTCCGCCCTCGCTTCATAGGACAGCAGCGGCAGTCGCTCCAGGAGCAGAGCCTCCGCCTCGGGAGCGGAGTTGGACTTGATCAGCGGATCGAGGGCAGACCGGAGCAGGTCGGCTTGCGGCTCGCCCGGTACCGGATTGGCGCGAGACCGGCGTGGAGCAGATCCAAGGAATATCATCGGCGCACGGTACGGAATTGCGGGCACCGCGGTGGCTCCGCGGTTTGCCGCCATTCGCGCAAGCTGATCTGCATCGGGGAGTTCGGGGGCTTCGGCGAGCAGAGCGGTGAGCGCGGACACTTGCGCGGCTGGCGAATTGCGCGCGGTGTAGAGTTGCGCCCTGGCAACCGGGGAAAGCACGCTCGGTCCGAGCGCATTGATGCCGGCGTGAGCCGCGGCCCAATTCTCCGAACGGATGGCGGCGAACACCTCCCGCCAGGAGCGCGGAACCTGAATTGCCGGCTGGGGCGGAACGACCGTGACGGGTACAGGTGCAATGGCCTGATCAATTCCACTGGTAGCTGGATCGATGACAATCTGCGGCACGGCTGGCGTTGCCGGCTTCGCTCCACCAGTCAACGGTGCGAGCGGATCGACCGCAGTCTGGGCCATCCCCATCGCCGGGCAGGCGATCGCTCCGACGGCGAGCAAAAATCTCAACTTCATTCCACAACCTCTTGCGGGAACAACAGCAAGTCCTGCCACGCCAGACCTTTGTCGCCTGGGCGCTGGATCAGGAAACGCGGGTGAAACGTCACGACTACAGGCACCCCCTCGTAAGAGTGCAATTTGCCGCGTGCCGAGGCAAGCGGCTCACCGAGCAATGCCCGTGACGGCCCATCGCCCAGAAGGAGCAGGCGTTTGGGACGTGCCAATCCCAGGTGATGCCGGAAGATCGCGACGGAGCGCTCCAGGTCCGGTCCGCCGAGCCGGGCGGAGGTCGCGAAGGCGCAGAGCGAGCTGCTGTAAACTTGGTCCGAAGCGATGCCGATCGCGCTCATCATCCGCTGCGCAAGCTGCCACGCCAACCCCCCGATCGGCCTTCCGGTGCTGGCATCGTCATGCCCCGGAGCATCGCAGACCACCATCACCGAAGGATTAACCGGACCGACAGGAAGCACTCGCTGCCCGCCCGGTGCCGCGAATGGAAGATCGGGCGCGGCCTCAAACCAGGACCGGAAGGCCTCGAGCGTGGAGGGCAGCTCCCGTGAGGGCTGAGCCGGTTTCCCGGTGGCCGGCGCCTGCGATTGCTCCGGCGAGCGAAGCCAGCGGAATGGCTGCTCCGCAACCGCGACGTCGACGCCGGCGTCAATCCACCAGCGCAGCAGGCTTGCTGCTTCCTGGCGGGAAAGAGTGTCGGCCAAACTGTCCATGGCGCCACCATGTTCGATGGTTGACGGGATGGTCAAGGAATGGGCAGGGAAGGTTGGTCAGGACGCACCGTCCACGCGACAAGAGGGATGAATGAGCGAACGCGAATCCATGCAGTATGACGTCGTGATCGTCGGCGGTGGTCCGGCCGGGCTCGCTGCCGCGATCCGGCTCAAGCAACTCGCTGCCGCCGCCGACCGGGACGTCAGCGTCTGCATTCTCGAAAAGGGCAGTGAGATCGGCGCCCACATTCTGTCTGGCGCGGTGATCGATCCCAAAGCCATCGACGAGCTGATCCCGGACTGGCGCGAGCGGGGAGCGCCGCTGAATGTCCCGGTGACCGAAAACCATCACTGGGTGCTGACCCGCAAGCGCAAGTTCGTGCTGCCCGAATTTCTCATGCCCCCCTTCATGCATAATGACGGGAACTACACCGCCAGCCTCGGCAACTTCTGCCGGTGGCTTGGCGGACAGGCGGAAGAGCTTGGGGTCGAGATTTTCCCAGGCTTTCCGGCCGCCGAGGTGCTGTTTCACGACGATGGCTCGGTGAAGGGCGTCGCGACCGGTGACATGGGGGTCGCTCGCGACGGAAGTCACAAGCCGGACTATCAGCCGGGTATGGAGCTGCACGCGCGCTATACATTCTTCGCGGAGGGTGCGCGCGGCCATCTGACGAAGGAGCTCAGCCGCATCTTTGATCTCCGTCGCAACTGCAGCCCGCAGGTTTATGGCATTGGGATCAAGGAATTGTGGGACATTCCTGCGGAGCAACATCAACCCGGCAGGGTGATTCATACGCAAGGCTGGCCGCTCGACGAAGCATGGGGCGGCGGGTTCCTGTATCATCAGGAGAATGGGCAGGTCGCGCTCGGCTATGTTGTGGCGCTCGATTACTCCAACCCGAACCTGTCGCCATTCGAAGAGTTTCAACGCTGGAAAACCCACCCCGCGATCCGCGCAGAGATCGAAGGCGGCCGCCGGGTCAGCTATGGCGCCCGCGCGATCAATGAGGGCGGCTGGCAGGCCATTCCCGAACTGGTATTTCCAGGCGGCGCGCTGATCGGCTGCTCGGCGGGGTTCGTCAACGTGCCCCGGATCAAGGGCAGCCATACCGCCATGAAATCGGGCATGCTGGCAGCGGAAGCCGCCTTCGAGGCGATCGGAGGGGATCGCGGTAGCGATCGCCTCGACAGCTATCCTGCAGCGCTGCGGTCCAGCTGGATCGATTCCGAGCTGAAGATGGTGCGCAACGCGCAACCGGCGGTGGCGAAATGGGGCGGCTTCGTTGGAACCCTCTATGCCGGGTTCGACATGTGGATGCACCAGTTTGGCCTGACCCTACCCTGGACCCTCCGCCATCATGCCGATCACACCACCTTGCGCCGCAAGGAGCACAGCCGGCCGATCACCTATCCGAAACCCGACGGAGTGATCAGCTTCGACCGGCTGTCATCGGTATTCATCTCGAACACAAATCATGAGGAGGACCAGCCGATCCACCTCACGTTGCGCGACCCCGTGGTGCCGATCACCGTCAATCTCGCGCTCTATGACGCGCCGGAGCAACGCTACTGTCCCGCCGGCGTTTACGAGATTGTGGGCGAAGAAAGCGGTGATCCGAAGCTTCAGATAAACGCCCAGAATTGCGTTCACTGCAAGACGTGCGACATCAAGGATCCAACCCAGAACATCAACTGGGTGACCCCTGAAGGCGGCGGAGGCCCGAATTATCCCAATATGTAACCGCATCCTGATCTGGGTCGGAGCAGCCGCCGCGGCTGTGGTGGCGGGGTCGTCGGCTGCCTCAGCCGCGCGCAGCGAGATCCCGACCGATCCGCTGTCGGTCTATGTCAGAGCGCGGGCGGCTGGACTGGTTGGGGATCACGCCACCTCTGCCCGGCTCTACGGATTGCTGGCGGAGACCGATCCCGGCCATCGGCGGGCCACCCGTCACGCCGTCAGCCAGGCGATCAGCGCTGGCGAAATCCAGCTCGCGCTTCGCTTTGCCCGGGTCGCGGCAAGGTCCGGCGATCTCGGGATGGACGGCCGCTTGCTGATGGTCGCCGACGCGCTGCGGCGTAAGCGCCCGAATGATGCGCTGGCGCTCCTGGGTGTTGCCGAGCCGGACGGCGGGGCTGCTTTCCTCGCCCCCTATGTCGCTGCCTGGAGTGCAGCGAGCACCGACTCGCTC
>CAMLKX010000113.1 GCA_946480515.1 uncultured Sphingomonadaceae bacterium
GATCGCCTTCACGTCCGTCGCCGGCGGCAATGTCGCTGGAGCGGTTGCGGCGGCGGCTGCGTCCAATCTGCTCGGGGTGCTGGTAACTCCGTTCCTGACCGGACTGCTGACCGATGTTCAGGGCAGCCAGGCTCCGCTCAGCGGCATTGGTAAGCTGATGCTTGAGCTGGTTCTGCCGTTCGCCCTCGGGCATCTCAGCCGCCCGTGGCTCGGCGAATGGGCGGCGCGCAACAAGCGCCTACTCAGCTTCACCGATCGCGGAACGATTGTGCTGGCGGTTTACAGCGCCTTTTCCGCCGCGGTGGTGGGCGGCATCTGGCGCCGGTTGGATGCGGTCGAGCTGGCGGTTTTGATCGGCGTATGCGCGGTGATCCTGCTGATCATCCTGCTGGTCACCGCGTTTGGCTCACGGCTGCTCGGCTTCAACCGGGAAGATCGGATCACGATCCTGTTCGTCGGTTCGAAGAAGACGCTTGCGAGCGGTGTGCCGATCGCCCGCGTGCTCTTCACGGGAGCCGACATGGGCGCCGTTCTCTTGCCGATCATGATCTTCCACCAGATGCAGCTGATGGTGTGCGCGTGGATCGCGAGCTGGCTCGCGCAGCGCGGCAAGGTGGCTGCTAACCCCCGGTAACGCTCATGTGGCGGGCGACTGCCGGAATGGTCCGTTCGATCGCGAAATCGTGGCGCTCGGGCTTTCCGGCAAGCAACTCCGCCAGCGCCGCATCGACCGCTGCCCGGCCCTGCGCCCTGAACAGGTCCCGCAGCTCAACCTTCTGATCATGGCCCAAACAGCCGTAGATCGTGCCGGTCGCGGTGACCCTGATGCGGTTGCAGCCTGCGCAGAAATTGCTGGTCAGCGGCGTGATCAGTCCGAGCCTTATTCCAAGGCCAGCGATGTCGAAGTACCGCGCCGGCCCGCCGGTCCGATGAAGTGACGGGATCAGCGTGAACTGTTCCTCGAGCAGGTCACGGGCGGCGGTTAAGGGAAGATAATGATCTTCCCGCCGCTGCTGAACCTCGCCGAGCGGCATGGTTTCGATGAGGCAGAGGTCGTGGCCTTCCTCTCCGCACCAGCGGAGCATGGCCACGAACTCGTCATCATTTAGACCCTTGAGCGCAACCATGTTGATCCGGATCTTGATGCCGGCCTGGCGTGCCGCGGCGATCCCGCGCAGAACTTTGGCGAGATCACCCCGGCGGGTGATGTGGGTGAATCGCTCGGCCCGCAGCGTGTCGAGGCTGACGTTGACCCGGCGCACTCCCGCGTCGGCAAGGTCTGCCGCCATCGCCTGGAGCTGCGTTCCGTTGGTCGTTAGCGTGACTTCGTCGAGCCCTTGCCCGATCCTGCTGCCGAGATGACGCACAAGCTGGATCAGGTTGCGACGGACGAGCGGCTCGCCCCCGGTCAAGCGGATCCGCCGCACACCGCGGGTGATGAAGATATCGGCGAGGTCCGCCAGCTCTTCCAGGGAAAGAAGTTCGATCCCCAACAGTAGCTCCATGCGCTCCGACATGCAATAGCGGCAGCGCAGATCGCAGCGATCGGTCACCGACAACCGAACATAAGTGATCAGCCGTCCGAAGCTGTCCACCAGCCCGCTGTTCGCCGCGCTCTCTGCCACGCAGCGCCGTTAGCGATTCCCGCTTGCGAATGCCAGCAACGCCCGACAAGCGCTGGGCATGAGCAGCGGATCGCCTAGTCTCGCCGTTGTCGTGCTCGCGGGAGGACAAGGTCGGCGCATCGGCGGCGGCAAGCCGGAGCGGTTGCTCGGCGGCGAGCGGTTGATCGACCGTGCACTCCGACAGGCCCAGCGATGGTCGGCGACAATTGGCGTTGCTTGCGGCACACAGCCACTCCCCAACATAGGGATCGTCCCGCAGCTACTCGACGAGCAGGGTGCGGGTCCAATCTCGGGATTGCTCGCCGGGATCGATTTCGCACTGGAAGCTGACGCCCCGCTGCTGCTGACGATTCCGTCCGACACGCCGTTCCTGCCCTCGGACCTTCCTGACCGGCTGCTGGCGGCAATCGGCGGAAATGGCGCGGCCATCCCGCTGACCGAATCCCAGCTTCATCCCAGTTGCGGATTGTGGCGGACCGACACTGGCCCGCAGATCATCGCCTATCTTGCTGATGGACGGCGGTCGATGATCGGTCTCGCCGAGCGGATCGGTTATTCGCCGGTGGCGTGGCCTGAACACCCGTTCGATCGCTTCTTCAACATCAATAGCGCTGAAGACCTGGCTAGCGCGGAGAAGCTGCTCAAAAATCGATGATGTCGAGCGGGTCGCCCGATTGGGCTTCGGCTGCTCCGGGCCGGCGGCGAACCAGCAGCTGCGCGTCTGCCAACGCACGCTGCGCGCCGGAGTCCTGCTCGGTCAGTCGCACGACCGCGCCGTCGCTCCAAAGGGCCCGGTCGAAGGTTTCGCGATCGCCGACCGCCGGAAAGACGCTGCCGGCAGTGACGCTGCGCCACCGAAGCGTATCCTGCGGATCGCTTCCGCTCAGCGCTACTAGCAACGGCGCCAGGAACAGCCGGGCCGTCACCATCGCCGACGTCGGGTTGCCAGGGAGGCCGAGCACCAGAGTATCGCCCACGCGCGCAAACCAGACCGGCTTGCCAGGCTTGATCGCGACCTTGCCGAACAGCAATCCCGCGCCCAGCTCGGCGAATACCGGCTTCGCGAAATCCTTGTCACCGACCGATGCTCCGCCGGTGACGACGACCAGGTCGGCCGCACGCAACGCGCTCTCAGCTGCCGCCAGCATGGCCGCTCGATCGTCCCCTACTCTGCGGGTGTCGACGACGGTCCCGCCCCACTGTTCGACGAGAGCTGTCGCCCCAAACGAGACGCTGTCGGGGATCAGATATGGCGAGTGCCGCGCGGAGCCAGGAGCGGCAAGCTCGTCGCCGGTGCTGAGCAGCGCCACCCTGGGCTGACGGCTGACCACGACCTCAGCAACGTCTGCGCCGGCCGCGGCCACCAGTGCACGCGCATCCAATCGCCGCCCGGTATCGAGCAGCACGTCACCCGCGTGGAAGTCGAACCCTTTCCGGCGAATATGGCGTGCGGCTCCGAGCTCGGCGGTGCAAGATACCTGGTCGCCATCACGGCGCACATTCTCCTGGATCACCACGCGGTCCGCACCGTGCGGCAACTGGCCGCCGGTGAAAATCCGGACGCACTCGCCCGCGCCGATCCGGCCAGCGAAGGGTACACCGGGGAAGGACTCGCCGATGACCCGCGCTTGCCGCCAGTCGTCGTCCCGCATTGCGTAACCGTCCATCGCGGACACGTCGGCACGCGGGTGGTCGATCGCCGCGACCACCGGCGCAGCGAGAATGCGGCCATGCGCTTCCCGCAGCGGAACTTGCTCGGTGCCAAGCAGCCGAGCGTTGGCGATCAGCATCTCGATCGCCGCATCAAACGCCAGCAGGCTCAAGCCGTCCAGTCTCCCGACCGGCCGCCTTCCTTGGCCGTCACCCGGATGCCGTCGATCGCCATGTGCTTGTCGACCGCCTTGAGCATGTCGAACAAGGTCAGGCAGGCGACCGAGACGGCGGTGAGTGCTTCCATCTCAACGCCGGTCTGACCGCGCGACCTGACCTCGGCCTCGACGCGCAAGCCCGGCAGGGACTCATCCGCCGTGATCTCGACAGACACCTTGGTCAGCGGGAGCGGGTGGCAGAGCGGAATCAGGTTGGCGGTCTGCTTGGCGGCCATCACTCCTGCCAGTTCTGCAGTCGCGATGACCTCCCCTTTCGGCGTCCGGCCTTCCTTCAGCATCGCAAGGGTCTCGGCCGAGCACAGCAGGCGGCCCTCGGCGGTGGCGCGGCGATCGGTGACGGGTTTGTCGCCGACATCGACCATGCGCGCCCGTCCGGCAGCGTCGAGATGGCTCAACTCACGCACAGAGGCCTCTCAGCCGCGGGATCTGGCCCGCCAACGAACAAGGTTTGTAACGGCTGTCGAGCTCGAGCGCGAGCACCCCATCCCAGCCGTCGCGGCAGGCACCGGTGGAACCCGGCAGGCAGAAAATGAACGTGTCGTCGGCCTGGCCGGCGAACGCCCGAGATTGGAGGGTGGAAACACCCACCGTGCCCGTGCTGACCTGGTGGAACAGTACCGCAAACCCGTCCATCTCGCGGCGGATCAGCGGCTTCACCGCCTCTGGAGTCACGTCGCGCGGGGCAAATCCGGTGCCGCCGGTGGTGATCACCACGTCGACTGACGGATCGTCGATCCACCCCCGCAGCACCGACTGGATGGCAATGATCTCATCGGTGACAATCGCCTTGGCGGCGAGATCATGACCCGCCCCCTGAATCCGCTGGACGAGCAGGGCGCCGGACTTGTCGGTGGATTCGTCGCGGGTGTCGGAGACGGTGAGGACCGCGATCCTGAGCGGGAAAAAGTTCAGATTCTCATCGACACCCGGCATTATCAGTCCCAGCGGGCGAGGTCGGCCCGGTCCTGTTCGCGTGGCTCGATCCACTCGTTCCCGTCAAGGCCCTCTTCGCGCTTCCACAGCACGGCGTCGCTCTTCAGCCGGTCCATCGCATAATCCGCCGCCTCGAAGGCCGCTCTGCGGTGGGTTGCGGCGGCGGCGACGAACACAATCGTCTCGCCGGGCATGATCCGGCCATGGCGGTGGATGACGAGGAGATCGGCGACGCCAAAGCGGTCCGCCGCATCCTGCGCGACCTGTTCGACCGAGCGGGCAGTCATTGTCGGGTGGGCTTCCAGCGTCAGCGAACGCACGCGCCCTCCTTCCCCACGCGCAATCCCGGCGAAGCTGACGACCGCGCCTGCTTCCTTAATTCCGCGGATGAAAGCGTCCAGCTCCGCTCCGGAATCAATGACGCCTTCAGTGAGCAGCGCTGCGATTGCCATGTCAGCCTCCCGAGAGCGGTGGCAGGAATTCAACTGAGCCGCCGGGAAGCACAATTGCGTCCTCGCCGACCAACTGATCAGCGACCGCCGCCTTGACTCGGATCAGGTCGGTGAGTTCGCCACCCAGCTGTTCCCGGATGTCATGGACGGTCAGGCCGGCCGCGGTGCAAGCGAGCGGTATCGTCCGTCCGAATTGGTCCGCCAGTCTGCCGAAAAATCTGACTTCGATCTCACTCACTTGCCGCAATGTCCTGCCGCCTTTGCGCCAACGCGCGCTTTTCCATATGGCGTGGGCCAGCGATGGAAATCCAGACCAACCTTGCCGCTGAGCCCACTGCCGCCGCGCTAATTGCCGGTGCTCGAAGGGTTGTGGTCAAGGTCGGATCGTCATTGTTCCTCAATGACTCGAAGACTGCGGCGCGCGTGGATTGGCTTGCGAGCCTCGCCGCCGACGTGGCCGCGCTTCGGACAGACGGCAAGCAGCTGATCATCGTCTCGTCCGGTGCCGTCGCGCTCGGCCGGCTCAAACTTGGCCTGCGCAAGAACGCCCGGCTTGCCCACAAGCAAGCAGCGGCGGCTGCCGGCCAGTCGCTCCTGATGCAAAGCTGGGATCGCGCGCTTGCGCCGCTTGAGATCCCGACCGCACAACTGCTGCTGACGTTTCACGATACCGAGACTCGCCGGCGCTGGCTGAATGCCCGGGCAACCCTCGACGTACTGCTGACGCGCGGCGCCTTGCCCGTGATCAACGAGAATGACAGCGTGGCGACGGACGAACTCCGCTATGGCGACAATGACCGGCTATCGGCGCGGGTGGCGCAAATGGCCAGTTGCGACCTGCTGATCCTGCTGTCCGACGTAGACGGACTATTCACCGCCGACCCAGCGAGCGATCCGTCGGCGACCCATGTCCCGCTGGTCACCGAGGTCGATGACCAGATCCGCTCCCTCGCGGGAACCGCCTCCGCCAGCGGCGTGGGCTCTGGCGGGATGTGGGCCAAGATCGAAGCCGCGTCGATCGCGCGCGACGCGGGCTGCGCCACGATCATCGCCTGCGGACGAACCGATCATCCGCTGCAGCGGCTGTGCGATGGAGCGCGCGCAACCGTCGTGACGGCGCACGGGACCCCGGCGCGCGCCTACAAGCAGTGGATCGCGGGATCGCTTGTGCCTGCCGGAACACTGACCGTTGACGATGGCGCAATGGCTGCGTTGCAGAGAGGCAAAAGTCTGCTTCCGGCGGGGGTGCGCGAAGTGGGCGGCGAATTCGAACGGGGCGCTTGTGTCTCTATCCGCGCCGGCGAGCGGGAAGTCGCCCGCGGGATTTGTGCCTATAATAGCGCCG
>CAMLKX010000114.1 GCA_946480515.1 uncultured Sphingomonadaceae bacterium
GCTGCTCGAGCTCGTCGAGCTGGAGATCCGCGAGGAGCTTTCGAAGCGCGGCTTCGACGGCGACAATATTCCGATCGTCTCGGGTTCGGCGCTTGCGGTCCTCGAGGATCGCGATGCCAACATCGGCGAAGAGAAGATCATGGAGCTGATGAAGGCCGTCGACGACTGGATCCCCCAGCCGGAGCGTCCGCTCGACAAGCCGTTCCTGATGCCGATCGAGGACGTGTTCTCGATCTCGGGCCGTGGCACCGTGGTCACCGGCCGCGTCGAGACCGGCATCGTCAAGGTTGGCGAAGAAGTCGAGATCGTCGGCATCCGCGATACCAAGAAAACCGTCGTCACCGGCGTCGAAATGTTCCGCAAGCTGCTCGATCAGGGCCAGGCCGGCGACAACATCGGCGCTCTGCTCCGCGGCGTCGCCCGTGAGGACGTCGAGCGCGGCCAGGTGCTCTGCAAGCCGGGTTCAATCACTCCGCACACCGACTTCCAGGCCGAAGTCTATGTCCTCTCGAAGGACGAAGGCGGTCGCCACACGCCGTTCTTCGCCAACTATCGTCCGCAGTTCTACTTCCGCACCACGGACGTGACTGGTGAGGTTCAGCTGCCGGAAGGCACCGAAATGGTCATGCCGGGCGACAATGTCAGCCTCGGCGTGAAGCTGATCGCTCCGATCGCGATGGATCAGGGCCTGCGCTTCGCGATCCGCGAAGGCGGTCGCACCGTCGGCGCGGGGGTTGTCGGCACGATCACGAAGTAATATAGGGCGCGAGCCGCGCGATTCTTGTAACGTGCGGCTCGCTCTTCTGAGTTAGTTTGGAACGCGCGGCGGACGAGGCCGGAAGGCCGGATTTGTCGCGAGTTCTATTTTTTTGGTTTGCCTTTCGGGGCTGGCTCTTTCGCATCGGTAGTGGACATGGAAACGCAGAACATCCGGATTCGCCTTAAAGCCTTCGATCACCGCGTGCTCGATCAGGCCACTGGCGACATCGCCGACACGGCTCGGCGCACGGGTGCGCTCATCCGCGGCCCCATTCCTCTTCCGACGCGTATCGAGAAATTCACGGTCAACCGTTCGCCGCACATCGACAAGAAGTCGCGCGAGCAGTTTGAAGTCCGCACCTACAAGCGTCTGCTCGACATCGTTCAGCCGACGCCGCAGACGGTCGACGCGCTTATGAAGCTCGATCTCGCTGCCGGTGTAGACGTGGAGATCAAACTGGCCTAAGGGCCGGGCGCGGCGGTTGAATCGCTCTTCTGTGATCCTGCCAGCGCACGACATTGGGATACCGCGGATGCTCGACGCATCCGGCTGCGTCCCCCGCTTTCTGCCCTCCGGGCGGGAATAGCCCAGGCGGGGCACGCATTCATTTTGGGGCTGCACGCCCGTGGAGCGATCCGCGGGCCTCTGTTGAGGAGTCTGGATCATGCGCACCGGCGTGATCGCAAAGAAGGTCGGCATGACCCGCCTGTTCCAGGCGGACGGCCGGCATGTGCCCGTGACCGTACTGCAGCTTGACGGCGTGCAGGTGGTCGGGCGCCGCGAACAGGACCGCGACGGCTACACTGCCGTCCAGCTTGGCGCCGGGAGCGCCAAGGCAAAGAATGTCGCCAAGCCGCAGCGCGCTGCGTTCGGCAAGGCCGAGGTTGAGCCGAAGGCGAAGGTGGTTGAGTTTCGCGTCGCCGAGGACGCGCTGCTCGACGTCGGGGCGGAAATTTCCGCCGATCACTTCGTCGCTGGCCAGCTGGTGGATGTCTCCGGCGTGACCCAGGGCAAGGGCTTTGCCGGGGCGATGAAGCGCTGGGGCTTCGGTGGTCTTCGGGCGACTCACGGCGTCTCGCTGTCGCACCGTTCGCATGGTTCGACGGGTAACCGCCAGGATCCGGGCCGGGTCTTCAAGAACAAGAAGATGGCGGGACACATGGGCGCCCGCGATCGTACCCAGCAGAATCTTGAGGTCGTGCGCACCGACGCGGTTCGCGGTCTGCTGTTCATCAAGGGTTCGGTGCCCGGTCACAAGGGCAGCTGGCTGACCGTGGCGGACGCGATCAAGCTGCCGCGCAACGAAAGCGCGCCATATCCTGCCGGACTGCTTGAACGAGCGGCGTTGCAGGATGAGGCGGAGCACGCTCCGGCCGGTTTGGTCGATGAGGGTGCGGTCCACGAAATTCCGGCTCTGCCGAGCGACGAGGAAGTCGCGGCGATCGCGGCCGAGCAGACAACTCCGGAGAATGATCCGGGCGCGGCTGGCTCCGAGGGCGATGCCCCGGCCGCCGACGAAAGCAAGGAAGGCTAAGCGATGAAGGTCAAGGTCAAGACCCTCGACGCAGCGTCCGGCGGCGACATCGAGCTGAACGATGCCGTGTTTGGTGTCGAGCCGCGGGCCGACATCCTGCATCGCGTGGTGACGTGGCAGCTGGTCAATCGCCGCGGTCCAGCGCGTGCCGCGAGAGAGCGCAGCGATGTTGCTCGTACCGGCAAGAAGTTCGGCCGCCAGAAGGGTGGCGGCACTGCCCGTCACGGCGATCGGCGCGCTCCGATCTTCGTTGGCGGCGGCAAGGCTCACGGCCCCCGTGCGCGGGTGTTCACCGCAAGCCTCAACAAGAAGGTTCGTGCGCTCGGGCTCAAGATGGCGCTGTCGTCCAAGGTGCTCGATGGTCAGCTGATCGTCGTCGACAATTTGGACGTTCAAGACGGCAAGACGGCGGTGCTCGCCAAGCAGCTGTCGCAGCTCGGTTTCGGCAAGAGTGCGCTGGTGATCGATGGCGACGCGCTGAACGTCAGCTTCGCACATGCCTCGTCGAACCTGGCGAACGTCGACCTGCTGCCGGCGATGGGAGCCAATGTGTACGATATCATGCGTCACGAGACGCTGGTCCTGACCCGCGCCGCGGTCGAGAAGCTGGAGGCCAGGTTCAATGGCTAAGAAGCCCGAAAAGGCGGTTGAGAACCGCCATTACGACGTCGTGCTGGCGCCGCACATCACCGAGAAGACGACCATGCTGGCGGATTCGAACGCGGTCGTGTTCCGGGTCGCGGGCAGCGCGTCGAAGCCGCAGATCAAGGAAGCCATCGAAGCGATTTACGGCCGCACCGTGAAGACCGTGAACACCATGGTGGTCAAGGGCAAGTCGAAGCGCTGGAAGGGTCAACCCTACAAGCGCTCCGACATCAAGAAAGCGATCGTGACTTTGGCCGATGGCCAGGACCCGATCGACATCACGAGCGGGATCTAAGCCATGGCACTGAAGCAATATAAGCCGACGAGCCCGGCCCGCCGTGGGCTGATCCTCGTCGACAAGTCGGCCTTGTGGAAAGGCAAGCCAGTCAAGGCGCTGACCGAAGGAAAGCGCAAGACCGGCGGCCGCAATAACAAGGGCCACGTGACCTCGCGCGGAATCGCCGGCGGTCACAAGCAGAAGTATCGAATCATCGATTTCAAGCGCCGGACCTGGGATGTCCCGGCGACCGTCGAGCGCCTGGAGTATGACCCGAACCGCTCAGCCTTCATCGCACTCGTGACCTACGAAGGCGGCGAGCAGGCCTACATTCTCGCTCCGCAACGGCTTGCTCCGGGTGACAAGGTCATCGCCGGCAAGAAGGTTGACGTGAAGCCGGGCAATGCGATGGAAATCGGCCAAATGCCGGTCGGCACCATTGTCCACAATGTCGAACTCAAGCCCGGCAAGGGCGGCCAGATCGCACGCGCCGCCGGCACTTATGTGCAGGTTGTTGGCCGCGACAAGGGCATGGTGATTGTCCGCCTCAACTCGGGCGAACAGCGCTATGTTCGCTCGGATTGCATGGCGACCGTCGGGGCGGTGTCCAATCCGGACAATGCCAACCAGACTCTGGCCAAAGCCGGCCGCACCCGCTGGCTTGGCCGGCGTCCGCTGACCCGCGGCGTTGCCAAGAACCCGGTCGACCATCCGCACGGCGGTGGTGAAGGCCGGACCTCGGGTGGCCGTCATCCGGTTACGCCGTGGGGCAAGCCGACCAAGGGTGCGCGCACCCGCCACAACAAGGCGACCGACAAGTTCATCATTCGGTCGCGTCACGCGAAGAAGAAGGGTTAAGCCATGGCCCGTTCCATCTGGAAAGGTCCGTTCGTCGAGCTGTCGCTCCTGAAGAAGGCGGAAGCCGCTCAGGACAAGGGCGGCCGCGCGCCGATCAAGACCTGGTCGCGCCGCTCGACCATCCTGCCACAGTTCGTCGGCTTGACCTTCAACGTCTATAACGGCCGCAAGTTCGTGCCCGTGTCCGTCAATGAGGACATGGTCGGCATGAAGCTCGGTGAGTTCGCCCCGACGCGCTACTTCCCTGGCCATGCCGCGGACAAGAAGGGCAAGCGCTGATGTCCAAGCCAGCATCCCCCCGCAAGGTTGGCGACAAGGAAGCGCTCGCCATCGGCAACACGATCCGTGGCTCGGCGCGCAAGCTGAACCTGGTCGCCGGTCTGATCCGTGGCCGCAAGGTTGAAGAGGCTCTGAACATCCTCAAATTTTCGCCCAAGGCGATGGCTGATGATGTCCGCAAGGTGCTCGCTTCGGCCGTGGCCAATGCCGAGAACAACCATAACCTCGATGTCGACAGCCTGGTTGTCGCCGAGGCGAGTGTCGGCAAGTCGATCTCGATGAAGCGGTTCGCAACCCGCGCTCGCGGCCGTTCGACCCGGATCGTCAAGCCGTTCAGCCGAATCCGCGTCGTCGTGCGCGAGCAGGAAGAAGCGTAATGGGTCAGAAAACCTCTCCGATCGGACTCCGGCTGCAGATCAACCGGACCTGGGACAGCCGCTGGTTCGCGGAAGGCCAGGATTATGGCCGGCTGCTGCTCGAGGATCTGAAGATCCGCCGCTATGTGATGTCGAAGCTGCCGCAGGCGGCGATCTCCAAGGTGGTGATCGAGCGTCCGGCCAAGCTCTGCCGGGTCAGCATCTACGCGGCCCGTCCCGGTGTGATCATCGGCAAGAAGGGCAGCGACATCGAGAAGCTCAAGAAAGAGCTTGGCAAGATGACTTCCTCGGAGGTGAGCCTCAACATCGTCGAAATCCGCAAGCCGGAGATCGATGCGCGGCTCGTCGCCCAAGGCGTCGCCGATCAGCTCGAGCGCCGCATTGCGTTCCGCCGGGCGATGAAGCGGGCGGTTCAGTCCGCGCTGCGCCTGGGGGCTGAGGGCATTCGGATCACCTGCTCGGGACGTCTCGGCGGGGCTGAGATCGCCCGCACCGAATGGTATCGCGAAGGCCGCGTGCCGCTGCATACCCTGCGCGGCAACGTCGATTACGCCGAAGCTCAGGCGCACACCGCCTATGGCGTGTGCGGCGTCAAGGTGTGGGTCTTCAAGGGCGAGATCCTCGGGCATGATCCGATGGCCCAGGACCGGCTGATGATGGAAGCGCAGACTTCGGGCGTCCGTCCGGCGCGCGAAGACCGCCGCTAAGGAAGAACGATCATGCTGCAGCCCAAGCGCACAAAATTCCGCAAGGCCTTCAAAGGCCGGATCCACGGCAACGCCAAGGGCGGTACCGAACTCAACTTCGGTGCCTTCGGACTCAAGGCGATGGAACCGGACCGGATCACCGCCCGCCAGATCGAGGCGGCTCGCCGCGCGATCACGCGCCACATCCGCCGTCAGGGCCGGTTGTGGATCCGCGTGTTTCCGGACGTTCCGGTCAGCTCCAAGCCGGCCGAAGTCCGCATGGGCTCGGGCAAGGGCTCGCCAGAGTTCTGGGTGGCGCGGGTGAAGCCAGGCCGGATCCTGTTCGAGCTTGACGGAGTTCCCGGCCCGCTCGCCAAGACGGCGTTCGAGCGCGCTGCGGAAAAATTGCCAATTCGCACCAAGGTGGTCGCCCGCCTCGGTGAATCGCTGGTCGAGGAGGATTGACCGTGGCCGCCATTGACGATCTCAAGGCCAAGAGCGACGACCAGCTGCAGCAGCAGCTATCGGAGCTGAAGCGCGAGCAGTTCAACCTGCGCTTCCAGGCCGCCACCAACCAGCTCGAGAAGCCGTCGCGGGTCCGCGAGGTGCGCCGCACCATCGCCCGCATCCGGACTCTCCAGAATCAGCGCGCCGCCGCTTCCAAGCAGGCGTAAGGAGTTTCAACGATGCCAAAGCGCGTCCTCACCGGCACCGTGGTGTCCGACAAGGGTGACAAGACAGTCGTGGTCCGGGTCGAGCGGCGGGTGAAGCACCCGCTGTACGGCAAGATCATCAAG
>CAMLKX010000115.1 GCA_946480515.1 uncultured Sphingomonadaceae bacterium
GCGCGTTCGCGCAGTTTCGACGAAGGCACCACGCTGGACGTGCTGCAGGCCAGTCCCGACCGCGTCGATCCGCGCTGCCCGCACTTTGTCAGCGGAAATCTGGAAGCGATCACCGGATATGAGTTCAGTGCCGTCCTGGAAAATCCTGCTCTGTGGCAGGATCGCGTTCATGACGAAGACCGCGCCCGGGTACTCGCGGCGCTGGAGCAGCGAAATTCCACCGGCCGCTTCTCGGTCGAATATCGCTGGCGCTGTGCGGACGGGCAGTACCGCCACTTCCATGATCAAGCGGTGATGCTGACCGATGCGCAGGGTCAGCCGCTGGAGTTCGCCGGAACCCTCACCGACGTGACCGAACGCCGCTCACTCGAGAGCCAGCTGATCCAGGTTCAGAAGATGGATGCGATCGGGAAATTGACCGGCGGAATCGCCCATGACTTCAACAATCTCCTCGCCGCTGTGCTCGGTGGCCTCGGTATTCTCGAGCGCCGGGCCGGCCTGGGTGAGGAACATCTCAAAATTCTCGCCATGACCAGGCGCGCGGCCGATCAGGGCACTGAGTTGGTTCGGCGGCTGCTCGCGTTCGCCAGGCGGCAACAGCTTCAACCGGCGGCAATCGATCCGCAGGAGCTGGCGAGCGCGGTCGACGAACTGCTCAGCCATACGCTTGGGGGCCTGGTGCAGCTGGACTGGCGCCTGGACAAGGATGCGTGGTGCGCCTTCGCCGATCCGTCGCAACTCGAACTCGCGCTGATGAACCTCATCATCAACGCCCGCGACGCGATGCCCGACGGAGGAACGATCCGGATCAACGTCGAACATCACACACCGGCAGCTCAGAATGATCTGACGATTGCAACTGGCGAGTATGTCGTCTTCGCTGTGGAGGACGAAGGATCCGGCATCAGTCCCGACATACTGGAGAAGGTTACAGAACCATTCTTCACGACCAAGGAGGTCGGCAAAGGAACGGGCTTGGGATTGAGCATGGTGTACGGCTTCGCTCAGCAATCGGGCGGCGCGATCCGGCTGCGCAGCGAAGTGGGAACAGGCACCCGCGTCGAGCTATGGCTGCCACGCGCGCAGACCGCTCCCGTCCAACGGGACCGCAGCGCTCCTGAGCTGCCGGTCGGCGGACCGAGTCTCAACATCCTTCTGGTCGACGACCATGAAGAAGTTCGCGAAGCGACTGCGGGGATGTTCCAGGACCTTGGTCACAATGTCGTCGAAGCGAGCAACGGGACCGAGGCGCTCGAGCTTTTGCACAAGAATGGCATCGACCTGCTCGTCAGCGATTATGCCATGCCGCAGGTGTCGGGCACGGAGCTGGTCCGCGATGCCCGCACGCGCAAACCGGACCTGACCGCATTGATCATCACCGGATATGCCGACCAGCAGGAGATCGGCGATCTTCCAGCCGACGTCGTGGTACTTTCGAAGCCTTTCGACCTGCCAGCCCTGTCAGCAGCGGTCATCCAGGCGACGAGGCAGCGCCTGATTCAAAATGGGTCGTGAATTCGCGGGTGCGCTATGCTCCGGCGCGTTTCCGTGCGGTTCCTGGGAAACTACCCGGAACAATGACGGAGCGGTCGGCCAAGCCTTCATAGAGCAGCGCCAGTTCCTCATGAGCCTTGGCGGCCTGCGCATTCTTGGAGTGCTCGGCGGACTCACGCTCCTGACGCGCGCGATGACGAAAATATTCTATCTCTTCCGACGACATTCTCATCCCCCGAAAGGCGATCAAATTGGCGTTCTGGGTCGCCGGATTTTCATCTGGCCGCAATAGCTTAGGTTAACGGTGCGGCGGCACGTCCGGCGCGAGCCAATGGGAGTATGTTATGCGTAATTCGATCCTGGCATTGATGGCCGTGTCGGTGTCCGGGTGCCAGCCGCAGCCTACCGATCCGCGCGGCGTCGATCACGATGAGACTCTTCTGACCGTCTCCGCGACTGGAAGAACCGACAACCGCCCGGACGAGGCGCGCCTTCAGCTGGGAGTGCACTCGCTGGCGGCTACGGCCGGGGCCGCAAGCGCGGCCAACCGCGCGAAGATGGAGCAAGTGACCGGGGCCCTGGAGCGGCTCGGAGTGAAACCGGACGATCTTCAAACGCGCAGCCTCAATCTTCAGCGCATCGATTATGGCCGTGAACGCGGCCAGTTCCGGGCGGAAAATATCGTGGAAGTGAAGATCCGCGACATGAGCAAGGTTGGTGAGGCAGTCGCGGCAGTGACCGAGGCGGGAGCCAACATCCTGTCTGGACCTGAATTGCGGATTTCCAACCGTGAAGCCGCCAGCCGCTCCGCTTACGCAGCCGCCTATCGCGCCGCCCGATCGCGCGCGGAAGCTTATGCGCAAGCAGCCGACTTGAAGGTCTCGCGAGTGCTGGCGATCCATGATGGCGGCGAAAGCTACATGCCCCCGCCCTATGCGCGATCAGGGATCGCGGTCGAGCAAGCTGCTCCGCCTCCAGCAGTTGCGCCCGTTCCTTTCAACCCTGGCATCTCCACAACGGAAGTTCGGGTGAGAGTTGATTTCGCGCTCGCGAAATAGCCTGAAGTGGACGGCTAGTCTTGTGACCAGGCGGTAATTGCGTCCCGGTAACTGTCACGCGCCTGCTCCACCACCGCGCGGAGCCGATCCAGCTTCACCTGACCGCTCTGCTGGAGCGCCCGGCGCCGCCGGGCGAGCGCCTCCTCTTCCTTTTGCAGCTGTGCCAGCTCGGTTTGAAGCTCCGCCTCGGCCGTGTTGAGCGCTTGTTCGGCTCGCTCCAGCTTGGCGCGGCTTGGTCGCGGCGGACGAGGCGAGGTGCGCCGACCGCCCTTGCCGGATCCCCTCGACGAGCTTCGCGCCGGTCCAAGTGCCTTGAGCTGCTCCTCCTCGGTCCCCCGCAGGACCTTCACCACCTCTCCTGGCTGCTTGAGCGGCTCCGCGGCCAGCTGTGGATCGATAACCTGCTCGGCAGCTCCTTGCGCAAACAGGTTTGAGTGGCTGCCCCAGGCTTGCAGCGCAGCCTGTTGGCTGGGAGCGGCAACATAGGCATCATGGAAGCCGATGGTGGTGCGAAACACCTTCAGCTTCTGCTGCCGCGGTGCCTTATTCCTGGAGGAGCTGGCTGGCATGGTGCTGCCGTCGCCCCCCTCACTCCACCGTAACGGATTTGGCCAAATTGCGCGGCTGATCGACGTCCGTGCCCTTCGCCACCGCCACATGATAGGCGAGCAATTGCACCGGGACGGCATAGACGAGCGGCGCGATCAACGGGTGGACCTGCGGCATTTCGATCGTCGCCATACAGCCGTCGCCAGCCGCGGCGATCCCGACCGCATCGCTGATCAGCACGACCTTGCCGCCGCGCGCCCGGACTTCCTCCATATTGCTCACGGTCTTCTCGAACAGCGGCCCTGACGGCGCGAGCACGATGACCGGCACCAGCTCGTCGATCAGTGCAATCGGCCCATGCTTCATCTCTCCCGCGGCATAGCCTTCGGCATGGATGTAGCTGATTTCCTTGAGCTTCAACGCGCCTTCGAGCGCCATCGGATAGTCCGGACCACGGCCGAGATAAAGCACGTCGCGCGCCGGCGCGATTAAGTGCGCCATCGCCGCAATCTCTTCGTCATGGCTCAGCGCTGCATTCAGTGCAGCCGGTGCTTCTTGAAGATGGGCGACAATCTCCTGCTCCTCCTCGCGCGTTAGCCGACCGCGAGCACGGGCCAGGTTCGCGGCAAGTGCGGCGAGAACCGCGAGTTGACAGGTGAACGCCTTGGTCGACGCGACGCCAATCTCCGGTCCGGCATGGGTTGGCAGCAGAAGGTCCGCCTCCCGCGCCATCGAACTGGTCGGCACATTGACCACCACCGCGATCCGCTGTCCTTCGCTGCGGGCATGGCGAAGCGCTGCGAGCGTATCAGCCGTCTCTCCCGACTGGCTGATAAACAGCGCGAGGCCGCCCTGTTCGAGCACCGGCGAGCGGTAGCGGAACTCCGATGCGACATCGATGTCCACCGGAACGCGGGCAAAGCGCTCAAACCAATATTTCGCGACCAGGCCCGCATAATAGCTGGTGCCGCAGGCGACGATGGTGACCCGGTTCACCGCTGCAAGATCGAAGTCGATGTCCGGCAGCGCCACTTCGCCCTCGAACGGGCGGACATAGGTCGAGAGAGTCTGCGCCACCACGATCGGCTGCTCAAAAATCTCCTTCTGCATGTAATGGCGGTAGTTGCCCTTTTCGATCCGCGCCGATGACGCACCGGAGTGAACGATCTCCCGCTCCACGGGCCGGTTCGATCGATCGAAAATCTGCACATGATCGCGCCGGGCAACCACCCAGTCGCCCTCGTCCAAGTAGGCGATGCGTTGCGTTAGCGGCGCCAACGCGAGCGCGTCCGAGCCAAGATAATTCTCATGCTCGCCGTAACCGACGGTGAGCGGCGCTCCCATCCGCGCGCCGATCACCAGATCGGGATGATCACGAAACAGGAATGCGATCGCAAACGCGCCGTGCAGACGCGGCAGCACGCGCGCAACAGCGTCTTCCGGTGAGGCACCGCGTTCAATCTCCCGTGCAACAAGGTGCGCGACAACCTCGCTGTCGGTTTCGGATTGGAACTGCCTGCCCTCCGCGATCAGTTCATCACGCAGCGGCTTGAAATTCTCGATGATCCCGTTGTGCACCAGCGCGACGGCGCCGGCGATATGCGGATGAGCATTCCCGACCGTCGGAGCGCCATGCGTTGCCCATCGCGTGTGAGCGATGCCGATCGTGCCGCCGAGTGAATCGGCCGCAAGCTCGCGCGCGAGATTTTCGAGCTTGCCCTCTGCCCGGCGGCGATCGAATCCGCCGTTCGCGAGTGTCGCGATACCGGCTGAATCATACCCGCGATACTCCAACCGCTTCAGTCCTTCGAACAGACGTTCGGCAACGGGCTGCTCCCCGGCGATTGCAACGATCCCACACATGCCCGCTCTACTCCGCCGCCTTCTGAGCACGCATCCGCTCGCGGAAGCGTTTGGCCCACCCGGGAACGCCCTTCTGTTCATTCCGCTCGATGGCGAGCGAATCTGGCTCAACGTCGCGCGTGATCACTGACCCAGCGCCGATGATTGCGCCCGCACCGATCGTGACCGGCGCGACCAGCGCGGTGTTGGACCCGATGAACGCGCCTTCGCCGACTACGGTGCGATATTTGCCAAAGCCGTCGTAATTGCAGGTGATAGTGCCCGCGCCGATGTTCGCGCTTTCGCCAACCTCCGCGTCACCAACGTATGACAGGTGATTGACCTTGGCGCCGGCGGCGAGCCGCGCCTTCTTCATCTCGACGAAGTTTCCAATCTTGACCCGTTCGTCGAGCGCGCTTCCCGGTCGCAACCGTGCAAACGGGCCGATCTCTGACTTGGCGCCGATCGTTGCGCCTTCGATGTGGCAGAAGCCACGAATTCGCACGCCATCACCAACCGTCACCCCCGGCCCGAACACAACATGCGGCTCAATCTCGACATCGCGGCCAATAGCCGTGTCATGAGCAAACCAGACGCTTTCAGGATCAAGCAGCGTGACTCCGGCATCCATCATCTCGGCGCGTCGCTGCTGCTGCCATTGCCGCTCGACGGCGGCCAGTTCCGAACGGCTGTTGATCCCCACCGTTTCCCACGGATCCGCCTCGACAACAACCGCGCCACGCCCCTCCCGATCCGCGATCATCACGATGTCGGGCAGGTAATACTCACCTGCGGCATTGGCATTGCCCACCTGATCGAGCCACTTCCACAAATCGGCTGAGCGAACCGCCATCATGCCGCTGTTGCACAGGCGAACCGCGCGCTCCTCGGGGGTCGCGTCCTTATACTCGACCATCTTCGCGATGCGGTCGCCTTCACCGAGGATTACTCGGCCGTAAGCTGCAGGATCGGAGGGAGATGATGCAAGGACGACCACGCCCGGCTGATCTGCTCCGTTCAATCGCGCAAGCATCGCTGTCAGCGTTGCCGCGGAGACGAATGGGGTATCGCCGTAGAGCACCAGGATCACACCGTCGAAATCGCCGAGCTTTGCCGACGCTTGCTGAACGGCATGGGCTGTCCCGAGTTGCGGTTCCTGGGTCACCAGCTCGATGGTCGAATCCGCCACCGCCTGCTCCAACTGCTCGCCCAGACTCCCCACCACCACCACTTTTCTGGTCG
>CAMLKX010000116.1 GCA_946480515.1 uncultured Sphingomonadaceae bacterium
CGGCAGCTTCCACGCCGCCGCGAGGTTCATCGTCTCCAGCACCGAGCCGATGTTGGTGCGCGAGGCGGCGCCCAGGGGGGAGAGGATGATGTCCACCGGCGTGCCGTCCTCGAGGTAGGGCATGTCCTCCACCGGCAGCACGCGGCTGACGGCGGTCGGGTCGTACCTGGCCGCGCAGTCGCTGTCCGGCAACCCGATCTTCGATGAGCTTGGCCGCTTCCTCGGCTTCCGGGGGATCGGGACCGATCTGTCCGAGCAGCGCCGGTCGGAACAGGAAATCAGCCGCCTCGCCCGGTTTGATTCGCTGACCGGTCTGCCGAACCGTGCCGCCATGCGGCAGACGCTCGACGAGGCGCTGCGCAACTCCACATCGCGCAAAAAGGGATGCGCGCTTTTCCTGATCGACCTCGACCGGTTCAAGAACGTCAACGATACGCTCGGCCACCCGGTCGGAGACGCGCTGCTGCGTCAGGTCGCCCAGCGGCTCGGCAAGGTCATGGGCAACCATGGTCAGATCGGGCGTCTCGGCGGCGATGAATTTCAAGCGGTGCTGCCGGGGATTGTCGAGGCCGGGTTCCTCGAACGTCTTGCCCAGGAGCTGATCGGACATGTTTCCGCGCCGTACGTCGTTGAAGGGCATCGCGTAACAATCGGCGCCTCGGTCGGGATCGCAATCGCCGACGTCGGCCGGGTATGCGCCGACTCGCTGGTCCGCAACGCCGACTTGGCGCTCTATGCCGCGAAGGAAGCCGGGCGCGGCAAGCACTGCTTCTACGAGCCGTCGATGCACAGTGAGGCATCGGACCGGCAATTGCTCGAGAACGATCTTCGCCAGGCGATCGAGCGTGACGAATTGCACCTGGTCTATCAGCCGGTGGTGCGCGCCGAGAGCGAGGAACTGACTGGCTTCGAGGCCTTGCTGCGCTGGAATCATCCCAAGCGCGGTTCCGTGTCGCCAGCCAAATTCATCCCGGTGGCCGAGGAATGTGGGCTGATCGGCCCGATTGGCGAGTGGGTGCTTCGAACTGCCGCCGCCGAGGCCGCCAGTTGGCCGAAGGGCATGCGGGTGGCCGTCAACCTGTCGCCGATCCAATTCAACAATCCGGCCGTCGTCAGCCTAGTTGAAAATGTGCTGCGGGCGACCAGTTTAGATCCGGCCAGCCTGGAGCTTGAAATCACCGAGGGCGTGTTTCTCGCCGACAGCGACCAGACCGACGTCACGTTCGCCAAGTTGAAGAAACTCGGCGTGCGCCTGGCGCTCGATGATTTCGGGACGGGGTATTCTTCGCTGGGCTATTTGAAGAAGGCTCCGTTCGACAAGATCAAGATCGACCAGAGCTTCGTTCGCGGCGCATCGTCCACCTCGAGCCGCAACAGCGCGATCATTCGCGCGATCGTCACCCTCGCCGAAAGCCTGGGCATGGATACCACGGCGGAAGGCGTCGAGAGCCACGACGACTTGCACTTGATCCGAGAACTCGGGTGCAGCCACGTGCAGGGCTATATCTTTGGCAAGCCCATGCCGGCCGAAGCAGCGCGAGTGCTCACCGAATCAACCCGGGTCGAAGCTGATGGTTTCGAGACGATGCGGGCACCGCGCCAGCGGCTGATGCGGCGGGCCTTGATTGGTATCAACGGAATGCCGGTCGAAATCCGGCTGCGCAATATCTCGACGAGCGGCGCAATGGCGGAAAGCGACGTCTCAATTGCTCCGGGGACGGAGATCACGATCGATATTGTCGGCGCTGGCCCGGTGGTGGGCATCGTTCGCTGGGCCCAGGAAGGCCGCTTCGGAATCCAGTTTGCGGATACGTTCGACCTGCGCCGGCTGACCCCCAAAAAGGAACCGGTGAACACCGGCGCCACGCTGCGCCCGGCCTATCTCGACTGGTATCAGCAGGAAATCGCCAGCCACAACTGATCCGCCGCCCGTTACGAACGCGTATCGGAGGGAGACATTCCGCGCCGCTTCGCCTATATGGCCGCCAACTCTCTCCATCATCACGGACTGGTAATGCTGACGACCAACCCGTTTGACGACGACAAACTGCGCGAGGAATGCGGGGTCTTCGGCATCTGGGGTGCCGACAACGCATCGAGCTTCGTCGCGCTTGGACTGCACGCGCTGCAGCACCGCGGCCAGGAAGCCGCCGGCATCACCAGCTTCGATGGCAGCAATTTTCATTCGCATCGGGCGATGGGCCATGTCGCCGGCAATTTCGACCGGGACGATATCATTCGCCGGCTCAGTGGAAACACGGCGATTGGGCATGTCCGTTATTCCACCACTGGCGAGACGGCGTTGCGCAACGTCCAGCCCCTGTTCGCCGAACTCAGCGAAGGCGGCTTTGCGGTCGCTCACAATGGCAACCTGTCCAACGGCCAGACCCTGCGGCGCACGCTCAACCGGCGGGGCGCGATCTTCCAATCCACGACCGACACCGAGGTCATCATCCGCCTCGTCGCGACGAGCAGCTATGGGTCTTCGCTCGACCGTCTGATCGATGCGCTGCGTCAGGTCGAAGGCGCCTATTCACTGCTGTGCCTGACTGCGGGCGGGCTGGTGGCGTGCCGCGATCCGCTCGGTATCCGGCCGCTCGTCATGGGCCGGCACGGCGAGGCCATCATCTTCGCATCGGAAACGGTGGCGCTCGACATCATCGGCGCGAAATATGTGCGCGATGTCGACCCCGGCGAACTGATCGTCGTCAACGAGTCCGGCCTGCGGTCATTCCGCCCGTTCCAGAAGGCGAACCCGCGCCCCTGCATCTTCGAGCATGTCTATTTCTCCCGGCCCGACTCGGTGTTCGATTCCACGTCAGTCTACGAGGTGCGCAAGAACATCGGCGCCGAACTTGCGCGTGAGGCTCCGGTCGAAGCGGACATCGTGGTTCCGGTGCCGGACAGCGGCGTCCCGGCTGCAATTGGCTATTCGCAAGAGTCGGACATTCCGTTCGAACTTGGGATCATCCGCTCCCACTATGTCGGTCGAACCTTTATCGCGAACAGTGCGCTGGTCGCCGGCAAGCGGCTGGTGCTGATCGACGATTCCATCGTTCGCGGCACGACCAGCATGAAAATCGTGCAGATGATGCGCGATGCCGGCGCGAAGGAGGTGCATATGCGGATCGCCTCCCCGCCGACTCGCCACAGCTGTTTTTACGGGGTCGATACGCCTGAACGGGCGAAGCTTCTGGTCGCGCAGATGGACGTGAAGGCGATGGCCGACTTCATCAATGCGGACAGCCTGGCGTTCGTCTCGATCGAAGGGCTCTATCGCGCCCTCGGCGACGAGCGCGACAATGCAATTCCGCAGCGCTGCGATGCCTGTTTCACCGGCGATTACCCGACCCGGCTGACCGACGTCGAGGAATTCGCGGGCGCCGGTCAATTGTCACTCGTCGCCAGCCGATAAATGACCGATCCCGATCAACCGAAGGCCCTTTCGGGCAAGCTGGCGCTCGTCACCGGCGCGAGCCGCGGGATTGGCGCGGCGATCGCCGAGCACCTTGCCAGCGAGGGCGCGCATGTCGTGCTCGTGGCGCGCAAGGCGGGGGACCTGGAATCGGTCGAAGAGCGCATTCACCGGGCCGGTGGAACCGCGACGATTGCGCCGCTTGATCTCACCGAGGCCGGGGCCATCGACAGACTGGCCGCGGCAATCAGCGAACGGTGGGAAGCGCTCGATGTCTTGGTCCTCAACGCGGCGATGCTCGGCTCGCTGACTCCAGTCGACCAGATCGACGGCGGCGAATTCGCGCGGGTGCTGAGCGTGAATCTGCTTGCGAACCAGGCGCTGATTTCCGCCTTCCATCCGCTGCTTGCCAAGAGTGAGCGGGCCGAAGTGGTCGGCGTCACCTCCTCGGTGGGCAGCAAGCCGCGCGCGTTCTGGGGTGCCTATGGTGCGTCGAAGGCGGCGCTGGAGACGCTGCTCGGCGCCTATGCGGACGAGACGCGCTATCTCGGCCGAGTCCGCGTTCACATCGTCGATCCCGGCGCGACCCGGACGCGGATGCGTCAGCTCGCCTTCCCGGGCGAGGAACCGTCGAGCCTCAAGGGGCCGGAGACGGTTGCCGAAGCCTTGATGGCTCTGCTGAGGTCGGATGCGGAGAGCGGTGAGCGGGTGCGGCTCGCGTACGAAACCGAGTCGCCGTCACCCCGGCCTTGAGCCGGGGTCTGCCTGACTTTTTTGCGGTTCGACGCCAAGGCGGATCCCGGGTCAGGCCCGGGATGACTCTTCCTTCGTAAGAGTCACCTGCGCGACATCGATCCCGCCGCCGCGGAAGCCGCCCTCGCAATACATCAAATAATAGCGCCACAGGTCGTGGAACTGGGCCCCAAATCCATCGAGCTCGCCGCGCTGAACCGCGGCATCGAACCGTTCGCGCCAGCGGCGCAGCGTCTCGGCATAATGCAAGCCGAAGCCGGCGCGGTCCTGCCAGCTCAGCCCCTGCCGCCGCGCCTCCTCGGCAAGCAGCGGTTCGCTGATCAGCATCCCGCCGGGGAAGATATAGGCCTGGATGAAGTCCGCGCTCGCCGCATAGTCCGCGAACAGGTCGGGGCGGATTGAGATCAGCTGAAGCGCCGCCCGGCCGCCGGGCTTAAGCGCCCCGGCGATAGCGGCGAGATACTGGCTCCAATAGCTCTGGCCGACCGCCTCGACCATCTCGACGCTGACCACCGCATCGAATTGTCCATCGATGTCGCGATAGTCCTGAAGCCGGATTTCGACCTGGTCCTGCAGCCCGGCACCAGCGATGCGCTGCTCGGCCAGGGCCTTCTGCTCCTCCGACAAGGTGAGGCCGACCACGCTGACACCGTAGTCGCGCGCGGCGATCTCCGCGAGCGAAGCCCAGCCGCAGCCAATCTCCAGCAGGCGCTGTCCGGGTTTGAGCTTGAGCCGGTCGAGCAACAGCCGGATTTTGCGAAGCTGGGCATCCTCCAGTGCCTCCGTCCCGGCGGACCCGAGGTCGGCGAACACCGCGCTGGAATATGTCATCGTCCGGTCGAGCCACGGCGCGTAGAAGTCGTTGCCGAGATCATAGTGCGCGGCGATGTTGCGCCTCGCCCCGATCTTCGTATTGGCCCGCAGCGTATGGGCGGCGCGAACGGCAATTCGCCACAGGCCCTTGGCGCGGCCGACATCGCCGAGCCCTTCGGCGTTGCGCATGAACAGGTCGAACAGCGGGACCGGATCGGGGCTAGACCATTCGCCCAGATCCCAGGCGCGATACCAGCCGACCGACCCTGAGGTCCCGAGCCTGACCAGCGCCATCCAGCTATTCAGCTGCACCACCGCCACCGGACCGGGCGCGCGAAAGCCGAGGCGGCGGCGGATGCCATTCGGGAGAGTTGCGTCGATGCCGCCGTGCATCAACCCGGCGTCAACCCTGTCGAGCAGCCGCTTGAACATCGGAGCAAGCAGCCGCGCGAACACATCGCCGCCAGATGCGAACCACCGATCCGCCCGAAGCAGATGATCACCCCGGCTGGCGAGCTTGTCTCCCATGGGCGCGGAGATGTGCAGGCCGCGCACCATTTGCAAGCGGATCATCGCTCCAGCGGGAAGGAGAAGTAGCTGGCGCTGCGACCGATGAAGAACCGCTGGTCGGCGAGCACCGGAACCCCATTCAGAGTCACCACCACCGGCATTCGCGCGAACTGGGTGAAGGCCCGCGCCTCAGGATTTTCGCGCAGCAGCACCGTGAGGCGCGGATCGTCGAGGCGTAGCGGTTGCGCTGTCCCGGCCATGCGAACGCCGTTGCCGAGCACATAATCGCCGTCGCCGAACTGCTCCGCGTCCCGCCACAGGATCGTCCGCCGCCAGAAGGCCACCGGCACCGGCTGAGCGACCACCATCGTCGGACGGATCGCAAGCCGCTCCAAGCGCTGTCGCGCAAGCGTTTCCGCATGCTGGCTGATCATCCAGTTGGCGGCGATGTAAGCAGCGACACCGGCGAGCACCGCCTGCGCCGGGCGGCGCCATTCGCGCTCCTGCTTCTCGCGGCGCAGCGACAGGATCAGCACCGATCCCATCGCAAGCCAGATCCAGAGGTCGATGATGAACAGCGCGTCGCCGTAGAACCACTGCGGCGAGACCGGCTCGAGCAGCTTGATCCCGGCCTTTTGTGCCGCTTCGCGCATGGCGCCGCGG
>CAMLKX010000117.1 GCA_946480515.1 uncultured Sphingomonadaceae bacterium
TTTAGCGACGATCATCTCGCCGCGCTGGTCGAGGCGACCCCGCTTCGACGCATGACGCAGTTCGACGAGTTGGCGCGCCTCGCCGTGTTTCTGACCAGCGATCTCGCCCGCTGCATCACGGGCCAGCTGATCCTGGCCGACGCGGGCGCCCATCTGTCGCGAACCCGTCCGCCTAATCGTGACGGAGGCAAGTGAACGTGACGATCGATCCCGAGATTGTCGCGGCCAGCCTGTCACCGGTGCGGGAGCTGCTCCGACCTGACGGTGCCGATATCGAACTCGTCAGCGCGAACGGAGACACCATAATGCTTCGTCTGCTGCTGGAGTCCGCCGAATGCACCGACACCTGTGTGCTACCGCGCAACCTGCTTGAGACTCTGGCGCTGCAGATGATGCAGCCGAAGGTTCCTGGCCTCGTCGCCGTTTCGATCGAAGATCCGCGCGAGGAGTAAGCCAGAGCGCTGCTCGACTGGAGGATCGAGCGAGGCATTCCGCTTTGTTGCGGTTGCGCTATAAACTTCGCATCACCGACGTTGGAGCGGGGCATGACGATGAGTGTATTCGAAGCGCAGATTCCTCGCTGGTTCACGATTGCCGCCGTGGGCGCATTGCTGTTCGAAGCTGCCGGATGCCTGCTTTATCTGATGGACGTGATGGTGGATTCTGCTTCGCTCCCGTTGGACCAGCGGGCGATGTGGGCCGCTACTCCGCTGTGGATGACGACGGCGCGAGCCATTGGGGTGTGGGTCGGTCTGGTGGGAGCGATCGGTCTGTTGCTCCGCCGCCGCTGGGCCGAGCCCTTGTTGCTGATCTCCTTCGTCGCCGTGCTGATCATGTTTTCAGGGCTGCTGATCGTGCCCGCTCTTCGGCAGACGACCCCGTCCGATGCCTATTTCCTGCCGATCGTCATTGCACTCCTCTCTGGCGCGGTGTTTCGCCTGTCCCATCTGGCGAGGGTACGCCGCTGGCTCCGCTGACCTGCTCGCGCTAGACCGCTCGGATGTCCAAATACACCATCGATACATCGACCAGCCGGGCCACGCCGTCGCCTTTGCCAGGCAAGCGGATGACGGTTCCGGCGCTGCGTTCGCGCAAGGTGAACGGCGAGAGCGCGCAGCCGATCGTCATGCTGACAGCCTACACCATGCGCATGGCCCAGCTGCTCGACCCGCATTGCGACGTCCTGCTGGTCGGAGACAGCCTTGGGCAGGTCATTTACGGGCTACCGAGCACTTTGCCGGTGTCGCTGGAGATGATGTGCGCTCATGGAGCGGCGGTGGTGCGCGGCAGCTGGCACTCTCTCGTCGCGGTCGACATGCCGTTTGGCAGCTACGAGTCCTCGCCGGCGCAGGCGTTTGAAAGCGCCTCGCGGATTCTCAAGGAAAGCGGTTGCGCCGCGGTCAAGCTCGAAGGGGGAGAGGCCATGGCGCCGACGATTGCCTTCCTGTCCGAGCGCGGGATCCCGGTGGTCGGCCACGTCGGTCTTACTCCCCAGGCGGTCAATGCGCTGGGCGGCTATGGTGCGCGCGGCAGGAGTGCCGCGGAAGCGGACAAGATCTTGCGCGATGCGAGTGCGGTCAATGACGCTGGTGCCTTCGCCATCGTTGTCGAGGGCGTAGTTGAAGATCTCGGTGCCGAGATCACCCGGTCCGTCTCGGCGCCAGTGATCGGGATCGGTGCCTCCAGCCAGTGCGACGGGCAGGTGCTCGTCACGGAGGACATGCTCGGTCTGTTCGAGCGCACCCCTCGCTTCGTCAAGCGCTATGATGATCTGGCAGGTCGGATTTCCGCGGCAGCCGAAACCTATGCCGCTGAAGTGCGATCGCGGACCTTTCCCTCGGCGGACCAGATCTACCGACCCTCGAGCAGTTGAGGCTATGCACTTCCGAAGGGAGCGGGTAGACGCTCTCGGGGCTCCTTCGTTCATCGCTGGTGAAGGCAGGGGTGGCAAGAATGATTATTCCCGGGGACGGCGAGGCGGATTTTGGCGATTGCACCTGACAGCGGCGAGTCTTTCGTCCGCGAAGTCGATGAAAATCTGCGGCGCGATCAGGCAACCGACTTCGCCAAGCGCTATGGCGGATGGATTGCGGGTGCGATCCTTCTGCTCCTGGCAGCCGCCGGGGGCTATTTGTTCTGGCAGGAACGGCAACGCGCCGCGGCGGAGGGCCATGGCGAGGAGCTGTCGCAGGTTCTGACCGATATCGGAAACGGCAATATTGGAACTGCTCCTGCGCGGCTGCAAAAGCTGCGGGATGTAAATAGCGAGGGCTACCGTGCTGCGGCGATGCTGACGGAGGCGGCGCTGGCGGTGCAGCAGAACGATCGGAAAACTGCGATCGAACGCTATGCAGCTGTTGCTGCCGATGAGAGCCTCCCGGGCGCATATCGCGACCTCGCAACAATTCGGAGGACGGCGCTGGACTTCGATTCTGCCCCGCCTCAGGAGGTCATCAATCGGCTCGCCCCATTAGCGAAGGGTGAGAGCCCATGGTTCGGCAGTGCTGGCGAATTGACGGCGCTGGCGATGCTCAAGCTTGGCCGCCAGGCTGAAGCCGGGCGGCTGCTCGCTACGATCGCTGCCGACCGCAAGGTGCCATCGTCGATCCGCGACCGCTCCGCGCAGCTGGCGACCACTCTTGGAATCGAAGTGCCCGCGCTCAACCCGCGGCCTGCTCCATAAAAATTCTGCCTCAGGGAAAAGCGATGATGCATAAGAGGGTCCTCTGTCTGGTGACCGCCGCGGTAATGATCGGCGGCTGCAATCCTTTCGATAAAGGCGGACCGCCCAAGACTCCGGTCGTCGGCGAACGCCTGCCCGTGCTGACGGGCGAGGCGGGTGTTGAGATCGACGCCGGGACAGCGGCTCTGCCGATCGCCTTGCCGGCTCCGGAAGCGAATACCCAATGGGCGCAGCCGGGCGGAAGTCCGAGCAAGGCCATGGGGCATCTCGCTCTCGGGTCCAACCTGGGCCTGGCGTGGAACACCATGATTGGCCAGGGTTCGTCGAAAGATGCGCGGCTGGCCGCCGGACCGGTGGTGGCGGACGGCCGTGTGTACACGATCGATACGACCTCCACGGTGCGAGCGTTTGACGTCCGGACTGGAGCGCCGGTGTGGACCGCAAGCTTCGGGTTCGAGAAAGATAATCGCAACGCCCTGTTCGGGGGCGGAGTCGCGTATGACAATGGCCGAATCTACGCCACTAACGGCTTGGGATTCGCTGCTGCGCTGAATTCGGCCAACGGGTCGGTGGTTTGGCAAGTTCGCCCAGGGGGACCGCTGCGCGGTGCTCCGACCGTTGCCGGCGATGCGGTCTACATGGTCAGCCAGGATAATCAGATCTACTCGCTCAAGACGCAGAATGGAGCCACCAACTGGTCGGTCCCGGCGTCGCTTGAGATCGCGGGCGTGTTCGGGTCGGCGTCTCCCTCTTATGCTCAGGGAACAGTCGTCGCCGGATTCTCGTCGGGCGAGCTGAATGCCTATCGCTACGAGAACGGCCGCATGGTGTGGCAGGACACGCTTGCCCGCACCTCCGTGTCGACCAGCGTGTCACGATTGTCCGACATCGATGCCAACCCGGTTATTGATCAGGGCCGCGTCTATGCTGTCGGGCAGGGGGGGCGAATGGTGGCCCTCGACCTGATCAGTGGCCAACGCGTGTGGGAGCTCAATATCTCCGGCCGTTCGACCCCTTGGGTTGCCGGTGAATGGCTGTTCGTCGTGACGGACGATGCCAAACTGATCGCAATCGCCAAGTCGACCGGCAAGATCCGCTGGATCAATGAACTGCCGCGGTGGCAGAATCCGAAGGCGCGTCGTGGGCCGATCTACTACCAGGGCCCTGTTCTGGCCGGTGGACGGCTGATCGTGGGCGGCTCGAATGGTGTGCTGGTCAATGTCGACCCGGACAATGGTTCCTTCCAGAGCCAGACCAACGTCGGCAGCGGAGTGAGCTTGCAACCGGTGGTCGCCAACGGGACGCTGTTCATTCTTAGCGATCATGGGCGCCTGATCGCCTACCGTTAGGCTAACGCGGTTGACCACCGAGCGGCATGGCGTCACCAAGCGCCAATGCCTCTCCCCACTGTCGCAATCGTCGGCCGGCCCAATGTCGGCAAATCGACCCTGTTCAACCGCTTGGTCGGCAAGCGGCTGGCCCTGGTCGACGACCGTCCCGGCGTTACACGCGATCGCCGCGAGGGCGAGGCGCACCTTTTGGGGATGGATTTCCGGGTTGTCGACACTGCCGGGTTTGAGGATGAGGATCCGGCCAGCCTGCCTGGACGGATGCGAATGCAGACGGAAGCGGCGGTCCGGTCTGCGGACGTGTCCCTCTTCCTGATCGACTCGCGGCAAGGCCTTACCCCCCTGGATGAAGAGATTGCGCGCTGGTTGCGCAGTTCGGACCGACCGGTGGTCGTGGTGGCCAACAAGGCAGAAGGCAGGTCTGGGGAGCCGGGACGGCTGGAGGCGTTCGCGCTGGGCCTGGGCGAGCCGATTGCGATCAGCGCCGAGCATGGTGAAGGCATGGCCGACCTGTTCGAGGTGCTGCGCCCGCATGTCGTGCGGGACAACAATGATAGCGCCGATGATGACGAAGATCCTGATGATCCCACCCGCCCGCTGAAGCTGGCGATCGTCGGCCGTCCAAATGCGGGCAAGTCGACGCTGGTCAACCGCATTCTTGGCGAGGAGCGGATGATCACCGGGCCTGAGGCGGGGATAACGCGCGATTCGATCACGCTCGATTGGGAGTGGCAGTCGCCCGACGGCAGCAGGCGGCCGGTTCGGCTGGTCGATACCGCGGGGCTGCGCAAGCGCGCCAAGGTTGACGATAAGCTTGAGCGGCTCTCGGCAGCGGACACGCGCCGGGCGATCGATCATGCCGAGGTCGTGGTTCTCTTGCTCGATGCGACCCGCGGGCTCGAGGCGCAGGACCTGCGGATTGCCGATTCGGTGGTGGAGGAGGGGCGCGGGCTCGTGCTCGCGCTCAACAAGTGGGACGTCGCGGAGGAGGCATCCTCGCTGTTCAACGGAGTAAAGGCTGCGCTGGAAGAAGGGCTGTCGCAACTCAAGGGCGTGCCGCTGCTGACGATTTCCGCCAAGACCGGCAAAGGGCTCGACCAGTTGTTGGCGGCCGCCTTTCAGACCCGCGAGAGCTGGTCGCGCCGGGTATCGACCGGCGAGCTGAACCGCTGGTTCGAGCGAGCGGTCGAGGCCAATCCCCCTCCCGCACCGGGCGGCCGCAGGATCAAGCTGCGGTACATCACGCAGGTCAAATCACGTCCACCAAGCTTCGTCATCTTCGGCAGCCGGTTGGATCAGCTGCCTGACAGTTACAGCCGCTATCTGCTGAACTCGCTGCGCCGGGAGCTTGATCTTGGAGCCGTGCCGCTGCGGCTGACGCTGCGCTCTTCACGCAATCCATTCGCGGACCGGTCGCAATAAACCGCCTGTTTACCGTTTCAGGCGTAGGGCTGGCCGCGATCAGGAGCCGGGTCTTTGCAAGACGAAACTTCGAATATCATCGACTGGGTTCATTTTGAACGGTGCCGGGCCGAGCTTGGGCCGGGGTTCATCCGTATCCTGAGCTATTTCCGCGAGGACGGGGTTAAGTCGGTCGCGCAGATCGAAACCGCGATGCGTGACGAGGATACCGCCGCGCTGGTCCTTCCCGCTCATACGCTGAAAGGCGAAGCGCGCCAGTTTGGGGCCAACCCGCTCGCGGAGCTCGCCGAGCTGATCGAAACGACCGCTCGCTTCTGTGTGGAAACTCATCGCTTCCCTGATGAGCTGGTCAAAGAGGTGGTCGAGCTTCGCCGGATTTTCAATGAGACCTTGGCGCAGTTCGATCGCGCGACGAACCCACTGTTAAGCCGCGAAGTGAACCGTGGCGGCTTTGGACGCAAAGCGGCGAATCAGGACTTCGGGCGCATCTGACTTGGGCTTGTCAGCGGGCTGGAACCGGCCTTCGCCATTCCCAGCGCGCCAGGCTGCGCCACAGCCACTCGAACGGCCCATAGCGGAAACGGTCAAGCCAAGGTTTTGACCAGGCGAGCATCGCGGCCCAGGCCAACACAACTGGGATCCACAGTTCAGC
>CAMLKX010000118.1 GCA_946480515.1 uncultured Sphingomonadaceae bacterium
GCAGTCGGATGGTCGAATTTCATCGGTGATTCCTCAGTTTGGCTGTCCTCGATAGGCTGCGTCGCGGCCTGACTCAATTCGCTTCGGACTGACTTTCCGGTCTTGCCGCTGCTTGATGCTCGAGGACGTCGTTGTGGATGTGCACCACTCTAAGACCGAGTCGTGTCTCAACGATGAAAGCGGCGAAGCCGGACGCGATGGAGATCATCGAGCCAATGAACAGTAGCGCGATCAACGTTCCGAAGTGAGCATCGAACAGTTCCGCGGCGAACAGCATTACGACGACCAGGCAGGTGAGGCATGCGCTGATGACGCTGAGCAGGATGGCGATGTTGATGACCGAGATTCGCCGATCAAGCACGCGGACTTCGAACAACAATCGATCATGCTCGGCACCCCGCGACCGGAGGATCAACGGCTCGATCACGCGGGCCCGGTCGATCACGCGGGCGAGCCGCCCAGCGCAGACGTTGAGGAAGCCACCGATCCCGGCAAGGAGAAAGATCGGGGCGACCGAGGTCTGGATCGTTTCGGCGACTTGGGAGACCTGCGGCAGCGGGACCGTGCTCATGCGACGGCAGTAGCTTCCGGAGCCGTCACGCCTTGCAGGAAGCGCTTGACGCCGCGTGCCGCCTGGCGAAGCCGCTGTTCATTCTCGACCATCGCGATGCGGACGAAGCCTTCGCCATTCTCGCCGTAGCCCACGCCGGGAGCCACCGCGACGCCCGCCTGCTGAAGCAACTGTTTGGAGAATTCGAGGCTGCCGAGATGGGCATGGCTTGGGGGTAATGGCGCCCACGCGAACATGGATGCTTGCGGCGGCGGGATGTCCCAGCCGGCCCGGCCGAAACTCTCGACAAGCACATCGCGGCGGCGCTTGTACAGCTGCCGGTTCTGCTCGACGATGTCCTGGGGACCGTTGATCGCTGCGACCGCAGCCGCCTGGATTGGAGTGAAGGCACCATAGTCGAGATAGGATTTCACTCGAGCAAGGGCCTCGATCAGGCGGGCGTTTCCGACAGCGAAGCCGACCCGCCAGCCGGCCATCGAATAGGTCTTCGACATTGAGGTGAACTCCACCGCGACGTCTTTGGCTCCGGGGACCTGCAGGATGGACGGCGTCGGCGTATCGCCGAAGTAGATCTCCGAATAGGCGAGGTCCGAAAGGACCCACAGCCCCTGTTCCTTCGCGAACGCGACCACCCGCTCGTAAAAGGCGAGGTCGACGACTTCGGCGGTGGGATTGGATGGATAGCCCATCACCAGAACCGACGGCCGGGGGACGGTGAAATCCATCGCCCGCTGGAGGCTCTCGAAATAGCGCTCGTCCGGTGTCGTTGGGACTGCGCGGATTGTCGCCCCGGCGATGATGAAGCCGAAGGTGTGGATCGGATAGCTCGGGTTTGGCGCTAGAATAACGTCTCCCGGACCAGTGATCGCCTGCGCCAGATTGGCGAGACCTTCCTTCGACCCAAGGGTGACGACGACCTCCCGCTCCGGGTCGATATCAACCCCGAAGCGGCGGCCGTAATAGTTGGCCTGTGCCTTGCGCAGGCCCAAGATGCCCTTTGAAGCGGAATAGCCGTGCGCATGCGGATCGCGAGCAACTTCGGCTAGCTTGTCAATGACATGCGGTGGTGGAGGCAGGTCCGGATTGCCCATGCCAAGGTCGATGATGTCCTCGCCGCTCGCCCTCGCTGCGGCCCGCATCGCATTCACCTCGGAAATTACATAAGGTGGCAGGCGGCGGATGCGGTAGAATTCCTCGTTCATCCGTTGCGTCTATGCGATTGTGTTCCGTTGCGAAAGGATTCGGCGATGGCGAGCAAGAAAGAAGAGGCGGGGACCGGTGACCAACAATCCGGAACTCAGCAGTCTTCCGCCATTCCCGGTCTTGAGGAGATGCAGCACTGGACCTTGATCATGGGCCGGGCGCAGCAGATGCTGATGCAGGCCTGGGCCGACGCTCTGCCGAAGGACAAGCCATTCCCAACTTTCCCGGCAACGAGTTCCGCGGCCGACCCGCTCGCTTTGATGAACGCGGGGGTGGAGGCGTGGACCAAGGGGCTGGAGAGCTGGGGCAAGCTGATCTCTCCGCGTGAGAACGAGGGGAAGCCCGCGGCCGGAAGTGATCGGCGGTTCTCCCATCCGGAATGGCGGGAAAACCCGGTCTTCGACACCATCCGGCAGACTTATCTTTCCATCTCCGACCGGATGCTCGGAACGGTCGATGACATTGCAGATCTTGACCCGGACACCCGGCAGAAATTGCGTTTCGCTGTCCAGACTTTCGTCGATGCGATGAGTCCCTCCAATTTCGCCCTGACCAACCCGCAGGTCCTGCAGCGCACGTTTGAGACGCGCGGGGAGAATTTACTCAACGGCCTGAAGAACATGCTCCAGGACATTCAGCAGGGGCAGTTGACCCAGAGCAAGTCCGGAGCGTTCGAGGTTGGTTCGAACATTGCCGCGACGCCAGGCAAGGTCATCCATGAAACGCCGCTGTACCAGCTGATTCAGTATACACCGACCACGGACAAGGTGCTGAAGACACCGCTGGTGATTTTCCCACCCTGGATCAATCGCTTCTACATTCTCGACCTGAGCCCGGAAAAAAGCCTGGTCAGATGGTGCGTCGACCACGGCGTTTCCCTGTTCATGGTTAGCTGGAAGTCGGCGGACGAGAGCAGCGCTAACACCAGGCTCGCCGACTATGTGCTTCGGGGACAGGTCGACGCGATCGACACCGTGAGAGATCTCCTCGGGGTCGAAAGCGTTCACACGATCGGCTATTGCGTTGCTGGCTCAACGCTTGCCGCGACCCTTGCCGTGCTCGCGGAGCGCGGACAGGCTGACAAGGTCAAGAGCGCGACGATGTTCACCGCTCAGGTCGACTTCACCAAAGCCGGCGACCTCAAGCTGTTTCTTTCGGATGAAACGATGGGCCTGCTCAGCCAGCTGACGGCGGAAAAGGGATTTCTCGACGGCCGCTACATGGCCGCGACCTTTAATCTTCTGCGTGGTCGCGACCTTATCTGGAGCTATGTCATCAACAATTATCTGATGGGCGAGGAGCCCGCTCCGTTTGATCTCCTCCATTGGAACAGCGACTTCACCAACCTGCCGGCAAGCTGGCACCGGGAGTATCTTGAGCAGTTCTACCGCGACAATCTTCTTGCCAAGCCTGGCGGCATTACGATCGAAGGCACCCCGGTCGACCTCAGCAAGGTCAAGACCCCGATGTTTATTCAGGCGGGCAGCGAGGATCATATCGCGCCGCCGGAAAGCGTGTGGAAGGCGATGGACCATTTCGGCGGGCCGAGGCAGTTCCTGCTGGCTGGGTCCGGTCACATTGCTGGGGTGGTCAATCCGCCGTCCGCCAAGAAATACGGCTTCTGGACCAATGATGATTCACCGCAAAGCCTTGAGGAGTTCGTCGCCGGAGCGACCGAACATAAGGGAAGCTGGTGGGAGTATTGGCTCGACTGGCTCCGCTCGCATGACCCCGAGGAGGTCGGGGTAGAGGGAGCCCGCATTCCAGGGCAGGGCAAACTGAAGACGATCGAAGATGCGCCCGGCCGCTACGTGAAATCGCGTTGAGGCACCCAGCGCTTACCGACCGAGCCGCAGATTAGAGAATTCCGCCTCCGAGCATCAGGCGGAAGATTCCGAGCAGGATCACAAACAGGTTGATGTTCCGCCCGAGTTTGCTGTGACCCAGCATCCCGACGCCTGCCCCGACAACCGCCAGCGGGATGATGAGCCAGTTCGCCCATCCAAGCAGCGGCAGGAAGGCAACCACAGCCAACCCCAGTGCGACCAACCCGATGAGGATGGATACGACGTTGAACATGGTGGTCCTTTCCGTTGGCGGTGTCGCGACATGAATTACTAACAGATATGGTGAACGTCACGTTGGTTGAAGTTAACCCGTCAGGCTGGCAACTATTGCTCATGTCTTCAATCCGGCGTTCGATCCTGCTTCCCGTCTGTGTTTTGCTGGCGCTCGGCACCGCGTCCTGTGAGTCCGCGAATCGCAAGCCCGCCGTGCAGCCGATTGTTCAGGTCGTACCAAGCAAGGCGGATGGGTGGCTGCGAGTTGCAAGCCCGCGCGACGTTGAACGGATTCGGCGCGTATCGTCGGCCTGGCAGCAGGCGTTGGCCGACGTTCGCGCCAGTGGCCGCTCGGGGGAGCTTCGCAGTGAGGGCGATCTGTTGAAGCCATTGGCCGCACTCGATCGGCCGGCGCCAACTCCGGGCAGCTACAATTGCCGTCAGATCAAGCTCGGCCGGCTCGACCGGCGCACTCCGACGATCGAAAAGTTCAAGCCCTTCTTCTGCTATGTCGAGGTCGAGGGCGAGTTGCTCACGATCGTCAAGCAAACCGGCAGTGAGCGTCCCGCCGGGCGGCTGTGGGAGGATGATGATGTCAAGCGGCTCATCTTCCTTGGCACGCTCGCCCTCGGCAATGAAGGGCGAGTCAAAGCCTATGGCGACGATCCGCGACGCGATATGGCCGGGATCGTCGAGCGTGTGGGCCCATTTCAGTGGCGGCTGGTGCTTCCTTGGCCGCGAGGCACGTCGAAGCTTGACGTGATTGAGCTGACTCCCGTTGCCGAGCAGCCCAAATAGTCCAACCCTCGCCGATCCGGTTGAGGTGCGTCGGCATCTGATCGCGGCTGCCGCGGCGGGGACTTCGATCAGCTATTCGGAGCTGCTTGGCCAGCTCGGCTACGCCTTCTCGCGGCCCAAGATGCGAGCCTTGTGCAAGGTCCTGGAGACGGTGGATTCGATCGCCGAACAACGGGGCGAGCCCGAATTAGCGGTGCTCGTCGTGCGTGAATCAGACCGATTGCCGGGACAGGGCTGGTGGGTTGGCGGCGGCGCGCGAAAACATGATCATGTAGGAAGCTGGGAAGGCCCCAAAGCCCGCCTGCTCATCGACCGGTTGCATCAAGAGGCATTCGACTATTGGGGCGGGAGAGGCGGCTCGCAATCGGCGGACTGACCGACTAAGTGCCGCCAATGTCTAATCCGGCCGAAGTTCGAAGTTTCACTGTCGACGCTGACGATGATGGCATACGGCTCGACCGCTGGTTCAAGCGGCACTTGCCCGAGGTGAGCTTCAATGTCGTGTCGCGCTGGGCGCGGACGGGACAGCTGCGGGTTGACGGCAAGCGCGCCAATCCCGGTGATCGGGTCGAAGCCGGGCAATCGATCCGCGTGCCCCCGCCCGAATCAGCTCCTGCCTCCACTGGTCCAAAGCCCCGGAAGCTCATAGCCCTGACCGCTGATGAGCAAGATTTCATTCGAGACATGGTAATCCACCAGGATGAGCACAGTTTCGTGCTTTCGAAGCCTCCGGGCCTTGCCACTCAAGGTGGGACGAAGACGACTCAGCATCTCGATCGTTTGCTGGATGGCTTGGCCGACACGCAGACGCAGCGGCCGAAGCTGGTGCACCGGCTCGACAAGGATACGTCAGGGGTTCTGCTGGTTGCGCGGTCAGCGCGCGCGGCGGGGCACTACGCCAAGGCATTCTCAGGCCGCACGGCCCGAAAAATCTACTGGGCGCTGGTCACCGGAGTGCCCTCTGCAGACGAGGGACTGATCGACTTGCCGCTAGCGAAGCAGCCCGGAACCGGCGGTGAGAAGATGCACGTCGACCGCGAGGAGGGGCTGAGTGCGCGGACCCGCTGGCGGGTAATCGACCGCGCGGGCAATCGCGCCGCCTGGGTCGAGCTGCAGCCGCTGACGGGACGAACGCATCAGCTGCGCGCGCACATGGCCGCGATCGGTCACCCCATCGTTGGCGATGCAAAATATGGCGGCCCTGAAGCGTTTTTGACCGGCGGCATCAGCCGCAAAATGCATCTTCATGCCCGGCGCCTGAAGATCGACGGACTTGATGGCAAGGTAATCGACATCACCGCGCCCTTGCCGCAGCACTTCGCCGAAAGCCTCGCCACTCTCGGGTTCGAAGAGATGGCGGGCGAGATGCTCCCGCTTCAATCGGAAACGGGGAGATCGACCGCGGAGGCGAAGCGCCGCGCAAGCTCGAAGCGGGCTACCGGCAGGGGCGCCGC
>CAMLKX010000119.1 GCA_946480515.1 uncultured Sphingomonadaceae bacterium
CCCGCGCCATCGCCAAAGTGGCCTATATCTACGGCTTCCCGGTGGTCGACGACTATCGCATCCAGCACGCCTATTTCGTCGACACCAAGAACCCCGGATGGGGACAGCCGGTGCTGACGAAGATCATACCAATCCTGCCCCGCCAGCAGGGCCCGAACCTGGCTCATCCGAAGGTTGTCGTCAGTATCTCCAAGCGCGAATCCGTTGATGCGGCCCCAATGCTGGACAATCATCCAGACGGCCATTGCCAACCAGGCCAGCAGCACGATCAGCCGCCAATGGCGGTCGGCATAGGCCAGCAGCTTTGCCGTCATCCCTGTTCGATGCCCCCGAAAATCCCGCTTCGCGGTCTAGCCGGTTGCGATTAAAGGGCAAGTCTCGGCGCGGGGAACTAGTGATGAGCGAACATGTCTATTCAGGTGATTTCTATACCTACATCGATGCGGGTTCGCGACGCTCAGCACGCGTGGTTGCCAAGATCCTTCTCGGGGAGATGCCAATCCGCAGTGTGCTCGATGTTGGCGCGGGTCACGGAGCCTGGGCAGCAGAGTGGCGGTCGCTGGGTGTCGATGATGTCACGGCCGTGGACGGCGACTATGTTGACCGGGCTCAGTTGGCGATCCCCCCCGAATTCTTTGTTCCCCATGATCTGGCGACTTCGTTAGACCTTGGCCGTCGCTACGACTTGGTCCAATCGCTTGAAGTTGCTGAGCATCTCCCTGACAGCAAGGCCGACCAGTTCGTCGACAACCTCGTGCGACATGGGGACGTCATCCTGTTCTCCGCGGCAGTTCCCCATCAGGGGGGCGAGCATCATGTCAATGAACAGCCACCGGAATATTGGCGCAGGAAGTTTGCCGCGCGAGGCTATGCAGTGTTCGACTTCGTACGACCCGCTCTGAGCACCACTCGCGATGTGATGCCGTGGTACCGCTTCAACAGCTATCTTTATGCGAATTCAGATGGCCAGACGCGGCTTTCGGACGCGATCCTCATGTGTCGGGTTGACGATCGCACGTCGCTCACGATCGGCGGGAATTTGCAGTGGGCATTGCGGCGGGCAGCGGTTCGTCTCATCCCGACGTCGCTGGTTAAGCCAGTCGCAATTGCTAAAGCCGCTGTCGAGGCGCGTTTTCGCAGCCGATGATCAACATCCGTGATCCGGAGCAGCGCGCAACCGTTCTGCAGTTCGCCCGCTATGGAGTGATTGGCCTGGCGATTACATTGCTGGGTCAGGCAATCTATCTTGGGCTGGCCGACCATGCAGGGGTGGCGCCTTTGACCGCCATCGCGATCGCCTGGATCGTCGGAGTGGGAGTCGGCTATTTCGCCCACGGCTCGATCAGCTTTCGGGGCCTTGGGGAGCGGTCCAATCACGCCGAGACCGGAGCCCGCTTTATCGGTGTGAACCTCGCAGGCTATGCGATGAACAGCTTCTGGGTGTGGCTATTAGTTGAGCGGCTCGACGGCGCCACGTGGTGGCCGGTCGTGCCCAATCTCTTCCTAACTCCGCTGGTCACGTTCTTTCTGCACCGGCACTGGACTTTCCGCTGAGGCGATAATCCCCAAGCGACCAGAGTTGGATGAACCGGCGATCTGACGAACGATGTAAAGGGGTCGCTGTTTGGCCTGGCTGTAGAGACGGCCAATATATTCACCCATAAGCGCCAGGACAAACATCTGGACTGCACCAAGTGCGACCACCACGAGCATCAGCGACGTCCACCCTTGGATGGTCTCGCCAGTGAGCCAACTCACGAAGATATAGGCAATGATTAAAACCGAGCCGATAGAAAGGGCCAAGCCGGCGTGGCTGGCGACCTTGAGCGGAGCCGAAGAGAAACCGGTCAGCGCGTCAAATGCGAACCTGACCATCTTCGAAAGGGGATATTTGGTTTCTCCGGCAAGGCGTTGGTCTCGGGCGTAGGCGAACGGCACCTGACGGAATCCGATCCAGGCGACCATCCCGCGAATGAACCGAGCCTGCTCCGGAAGGGACAGCAGAACGTCCAGGGCGCGCCGGGTCATGAGCCGGAAATCACCCGCGTCTAAAGGGATATCGACTTCCGTCATTCGCGACAGCAATCGGTAAAACGCGTGAGCAGTTGCTCGCTTGAATGGAGTTTCCCCGGTTCGGCTGGAGCGAACACCGTAGACCACGTCGGCGCTTTCCCTACGAAGTGTTTCAACCATTTCTCGAAGCAGCTCTGGCGGATCCTGGAGATCGGCGTCGATGATCAGGATCAATTGGCCGCGGCACAGGTCAAGGCCGGCCGTGAGTGCTAGCTGATGACCGTGATTGCGAGACAGGTCGATTGCGACGACATTCGAATCTGAGGTTGCCAGCCGTTGCATGACGAGCCAGCTGGAATCGCGCGATCCGTCATTGACGAAGACGAGCTCATAATCAGATCCGACTACCTCGCGCGCCGCGTTGCTCAGGCGCTGATGAAGCGCCTCAAGGCAGGCTTCTTCATTGTAGCAAGGAACGACGATCGACAGGTGTGGAGCGGTCAACCCAAGGTTCCTTCACGGCAGCATTCGGCGGTATCATGCGGTATAGCAAGGAGTTCCGCCCGCGCCAGATCAGTTGCGATTGGCGGACAGCAGGAAGCTTCGATTGATCGACATCGACTAACCAAAGATAATCAAATGCCGAGAACGGCAGGCGGCCGAGAGCTTCCCCGACTGAGCTCCACCCCTGGCGGGCGCAGGTACCGCGGATCTGCTGAGAAGGGTCGGCCTGGAACTCGCCTGCAGCCGGGTAGCGGACGTCCATCAGATTGGCGTCCTCAATATCCCATTGATCATTCGAAAACCCTTCACGCCGAACAATCACAATCGTACCGAGATGATCGTTCCGCTTCATCACCCAAGGCCAATCGCACTTCTGCTGAACCAGCGTGGCCACCCGCGCCCCACGCGGCACATGGTTGAGCGCCGCAAGAGCGGATTGTTGTTCGCTCGCCGCGATGGAAAAGCTCAAAGTATTACCGGCGATGCGCAGCAGGTAGAACGCGACCCCAGCTGCCGCAAAGAAGCTGAGCACCTTGTATTCCGCATTTTCCTTGGGTCGAACCGCGAGCAGGGCGACCGCGAAAATGAACGGTGCCAGCCGCATGTCGGCATAGGCGGAACCAAAGATGATCCTCGGCAACAGCAAGAAAATCGCGACAAGCAGGAGCAAGGATACCGCGAGATTTCGCGACAGCCGAAACGCCGATGACCGGATCAGCCCGCAGCCGAAGATAAATAGCGCCACCGCCATGGAGAGAATATCGAACGGCTGCCAACGATCGCGCAGCACGCTGACCAACGATATCAATTTGCTGGCGAGACCGAACCAGTCACCCGTCATCCCGCTACCGGTTTCGCTCCGCCAGACGACCATGAATAGCAGCGGAACGGTGAGCGGAAGCACCTGCACCACCGCCTGCCGCATTGCTCGCGGCCAGCTCCCGGTCCGGTCGTGGCGGTGGATTACCTCAGCCGAAAATGCGAGCAGCCCGAGCACGCCCCAGCCAAATGTATGGCTGATCCAAACAACGCAGGAAATCGGTACGAACAGGGCGGAGCGGAGCCGATATTTGCCGAACCGCTCGAGGCGCAACCAGAGCCCGAAAGCCAGGAAGCAAAGCGCCATGGACAGCGCGAAATTCACGAACCCATAGTTGAACGGATAGGCGTAGGCGAACGGCAGCGCGAACGCCGCGGTGGGCGTCAGGCGGCCGTGCACCTCTCGCGCTACCCACAAGAAGCCCGCCACCGTCAGCGGCGGAATGCTCATGACGATCAGCTTGACCGCGGGTTCGAGCCCGATCGCCTTGCCTAGGGGGTAGACCAGCAGGTCGACCCCGAGGTTGCCGATGATAGCCCAGCGGAAATGATACCATTGATGGAGCGGCGAATCCGGACCCGCCAGCATGACGCGGTAACGGCCCATGTGACCCAGCAGGTCAACGAGCGGCGGGATTGGCGGATACAGCAGGGGGACAAAAGCGAGCAGGACCATCGCGACGGCAAAGCGCCGCGTCTCCCACCAGATTACGCCCCCTGGTTGACTCAAGCTTGCCCGCGCCTCCCCAGCAGCCGCAGCCTTAGCGCATTGAGCTTGATAAATCCTTCCGCGTCGCGCTGGTCATAAGCGCCGGCGTCGTCTTCGAACGTCACCACCCGCTCGGAATAGAGGCTGTTCGGCGACCTGCGCCCGGTCACATGGACCGCGCCCTTGTAGAGCTTGAGCCGGACAGTGCCGCTGACCTTCGCCTGGCTATGGTCAATCGCTGCCTGCAGCATCTCACGCTCTGGCGAGAACCAGAAACCGTTATAGACCAGCTCGGAATAGCGCGGCATCAGCTCATCCTTGAGGTGAGCCGCGCCGCGATCCAGCGTCAGCTGCTCGATCGCCCGATGGGCGGCGTGAAGGATGGTGCCGCCGGGTGTTTCATACATGCCGCGGCTCTTCATGCCGACGAACCGGTTCTCGACCAGGTCAAGCCGGCCGATGCCGTGGTTGCGTCCAAAGTCATTCAGCTTGGCGAGCAAAGTTGCGGGCGATAGACCCTCGCCATTGACCGCAACCGCATCGCCACGCTCAAAGTCGATGGTGATGATCTCCGGCTGGTTGGGAGCATCCTCGGGACTGACAGTACGCGAGTAGACATAGTCCGGCACCTCTTCCCACGGATCCTCGAGCACCTTGCCCTCCGACGAAGTGTGGAGAAGATTGGCATCGGTCGAGAACGGACTCTCACCGCGCTTGTCCTTCGGCACCGGAATCTGGTGCTTCTCGGCAAAGTCGATCAGCGCGGTGCGGCTGCCGAGGTCCCACTCCCGCCACGGAGCGATCACGTGGATGTCGGGCGCAAGCGCATAATAGCCGAGTTCGAACCGCACCTGGTCATTTCCCTTGCCTGTGGCACCGTGGGAGACCGCATCGGCTCCAACCTGGCGCGCGATCTCGATCTGGCGCTTGGCGATCAGCGGGCGGGCGATGGAGGTGCCGAGCAGATACAGGCCTTCGTAAAGCGCGTTGGCGCGCATCATCGGGAACACGAAGTCGCGAACGAACTCCTCACGCAGGTCATCGATGAAGATATGCTCGGGCTTCACGCCCATCAGTTCGGCCTTGTGGCGCGCCGGGCCGAGCTCCTCACCCTGGCCGAGGTCGGCGGTGAAGGTGACGACCTCACAGCGATAGTTCTGCTGGAGCCATTTCAGGATGACGCTGGTGTCGAGACCGCCCGAAAAGGCCAGCACGACGCGATTGATGTTCTGTGCCATGGCGCGGCCACTATGCGGGCGGCGCGGTGAGTTCAAGCGCGGGCCCCCGTTCAAGCGCGATACAGCATGGTCCCGCTAACACCGAGCCATACCGAACAATTCGGAGTTGAGTTTATGAAGACCGCTATTCTGGCCGGAGTCACGGCCTTCGCAATCACTGCGGCGACGCTCGCAATTGCGCAGCCGGCGCCGAGCGGGGCGCAAGCACAGCAGCCGACGAAGCACGGAATGAAGGCGCCTCAGACCCGTGCCGATGTGGCCGCCAAGGTGCGCAACCGGTTCACCGCCCTCGACACCAACAAGGATGGGTTCGTTACCCGCCAGGAGAGCGAAGCCGCAATGGCCGCCCGCTTCAGCCAGCGCTTTGACCGGCTCGACAGCAACAAGGACGGTCAGATCAGCCGCGATGAATTCTCCGCGCGGCCCGAGCGGCGGGCTGAAGGACCGCGCGCCGGGCGTGGTCAGCGTGGTGGAGGTCGGATGGGATTTGCCGGGCGCATGTTCGACATGACGGACGCCAACAAGGACAGCCGCGTGTCGCTGCAGGAAGCGACTGATGCCGCCCTTCGCCACTTCGACATGGCCGACGCCAACAAGGACGGCACCGTGACTCCCGAGGAACGGCGCCAGATGTGGCACGCGCATCGCCAGCACACGCCCAAGGCTGGTTAACCGACCCCCCGGTGCCGCCGGCTTCGGCGGCGCAGCGCAGGCCCGGCCAACGTGCAACCCGGCCGGGCCTGTTTGCCTATTTGGCAGGCGCGGTCGCGAGATTGAGGCAGGCCCAAACAAGACC
>CAMLKX010000120.1 GCA_946480515.1 uncultured Sphingomonadaceae bacterium
CTGCGGCATAGCCAACAAGTGCATGTGCGGCGCCGCGCCATCCATCAGGGAGCATGAGCCTCGCAAGAACCCACATGATGAACGCAAACGCGATCATTGCAGCGAGCGGAACGAGGAACAATGGCCGCAAGCTTGCCAGCGCAGACATGGTCGGCCAGCCGATGATTAGAGCGAACAGGAAGCTCGGAATTGCCAGCAGGATCCCCAAACCGATAAAACCTTCCGCGACGCCTTGCGTGAAGCCACTCGTCGCTCTCCCTTTTGCCGCAAACCAGACGTGGATGACCGCGGCATAGATCGCGAATGAGAGCGCCCATGCGATCAGCAATCTGATGAAGCCCATTTGAGAGCCACTCCTCCAAAGTTCACTCATAGAGACGTTGATGGGCCGCGCCGCTAGTCGGTGAGGTTCACTTGTAGAGTTCCGTCGTGAAGTCACCGGATCCTACCAGCTGGATCGGCGCCGAGTCCCTTAACCGACGCGGCGGGTTGGGAATGAGCGTGCCGCGCACCCTCCCCACCGCTTCGAGCCACGGCAGCCGCTTCTTGATCCCGGTGGTCACCTGTTCATCGGTGATCTGGACAGAGATCTGCTTAAGCTTCACGCCCGGTCCGAAAGCCTGATCAAGAGCGTCGGGAGCAACCGCCTCCAGGCTGTCCGGTCGATCAAGATCCCGGAACCGCACGAGCAGCGGATATTGAACCATCGGTTTCCTGGAGGAAGAAATCGCGGGCCGGAACCGCTGAAGCTCACGGGAAAGGCCGACGTGCGACGCGATATCGCGGATGTTGCGGACTCGCTCGGAGCCTGAGCTGAGATCTTTGAACAAGTTCTCGGGCCACATTATTCCGGTCGAGGAATTGCCCTCCTCGTCTACCAGCAGAGCGAACAGCACTTTGTCTCCGCCAAGGTCGACCGCGACCGCCTCGCCCCGGAACTTGGCATCGTAGGGGCTCGCCAGCGCCAACGTTGGCTTGCTCAACCGGAAGCTCCAGACAGACGAACCAGAGCGGGCGGCGCCATTATCGTCGACCTCGACAGTTACTTTGTAGCGGACTTCTGCTGGGCCGCCGCATGCTCCCAGAACCATCGCTAACCCTAATGACGCAGCCGGCATCGCACGAGCCAAAAATCCGTAAGCCATTCTCATCTCCAAGCACGCGCTCGCGTACGGGAGAAACATTGAAACATGCTGAAAACCCAGCTTGGCAGGTCTCGGTCAGACAGCTCTGACGCGGTTCAAGAGGAGTGCGATCAGCAGGTAGATCAGAGGCGCACACGAAATCAGTGCGGTGAGGTAGTCGATCCTGGTTCCCCATCCAGAGCCGAACGCCAACCGATAGATTGAATGGATCTGGCAAAGCGCAACTGGGATCACGAACGCCCAGACCGCTATCAGAGAAGATGCTTTTCCATCGGTGCCTGCAGCGAGGAAGGCGATCACCACGAACGGCATCTGGATCAAGATCAGCAGACCCAGCAAAGTTTTCACAGCGGCAATTCCTCTTCGGTGTACGGCACCGGTTGAGCTTACAGGCGAAGGCTTAACCGCAGGTTCGCGTGGGAGCCGGGAGCGAGATCTTGTCCGCTCCCGTTAGAGACCTGCTATGTCATGCGCTCCGCCAGCACCCAGTCAAAAGTTCTTTCCTACACTTGCCCCTACGCCGCATAGGCAAGTCGATGATTGCGCCCGCTCTCGATCATGCCGGCTGATCCCCGCCGCCCCGCGCTCTTGCCTTCCCGCACCCGACCGGCAACAGGCCTCGGCATGACCGATGCGACAATCCGCGATGCTGCGCTCCACTCCAAGGCCTGGCCGTACGAAGAAGCCCGCAAGCTGTTGAAGCGCTGGCCCGAAGGCAAGGCCAACGGGCAGCCGATCCTCTTCGAAACCGGCTATGGCCCGTCCGGCCTGCCGCACATCGGCACGTTCAACGAAGTGCTGCGCACGACCATGGTCCGCAACGCCTTCCACGAGCTCAGCGACCAGCCGACCCGCCTGATCGCGTTCAGCGACGACATGGACGGGCTACGCAAGGTGCCGGACAATGTGCCCAACGCGGCGATGCTCGCCGAGCATCTCGGCAAGCCGCTCACGGCGATTCCCGATCCGTTCGGCGAGTATGAAAGCTTCGCGCATCACAACAATGCGATGCTGCGCCGCTTCCTTGACCGGTTCGGCTTTGATTATGAGTTCCTGTCGGCCACCGACTGCTATCGCGATGGGCGGTTCGACGACACACTGCGCGAGGTGCTGCGGCAGTGGGACGCAATCCTCGGCGTGATGCTGCCGACTTTGCGTGAGGAGCGGCGCAAGACCTATTCGCCAGTGCTGCCGGTGTCGCCGACCAGCGGCCGCGTGCTGCAGGTTCCCGTCGAAGTGATCGACGCCGAAGCGGGTCTGATCGCCTTCGATGATGAGGATGGCGGGCGGGTCGAGCAATCCGCCCTCGGCGGCCTGTCGAAGCTGCAGTGGAAGGTCGACTGGGCGATGCGCTGGGCTGCGCTCGGGGTCGATTATGAAATGGCTGGCAAGGACCTGATCGACAGCGTCACCCAGTCCGCCAAGATCACTCGCATCCTCGGCCATCGCCCGCCAGAGGGCTTCAACTATGAAATGTTCCTCGACGAAAAGGGCGAAAAGATCTCCAAGTCGAAGGGCAACGGGCTGAGCCTCGAGCAGTGGCTGACCTACGGCAGCGAGGAGAGCCTGGCGTTCTACATCTACCGCGAGCCGAAGAAGGCCAAGAGCCTGCATTTCGGGGTAATCCCACGCGCAGTAGACGAATATTGGCAGTTCCGCGGCAATTACCCAGCGCAGCCGGTCGAGCAGAAGCTCGGCAATCCCGTCCACCACATCCACGCCGGCAAGGTGCCCGAGCCGCATTCGCTGCCGCTTAACTTCGGCTTGCTGCTGAATTTGGTTAGCCTGCCCGGCGTCGGCGACCGCGCCACCGCCTGGAGGTTCGTCCAGCGTTATGCGCCGGAGACTTCTCCGGAAAGTCATCCCGAGCTCGACACGCTGATCGGCCTCGCCGTGAACTATGCGCGGGATTTTGTTGCACCCACCTTGCAGCGCCGCACTCCCACCGAAGTTGAGCTTGCTGCTCTTGCCGAGCTGGATCACGAGCTTGCCGCGCTACCGGCCGACGCGGATGCCGAGGCCATTCAGCATCTGGTGTTCGAGATCGGCAAGCGCCACCCGTTCGAAAGCCTGAGGCACTGGTTCCAGGCGCTTTACGAAACCTTGCTCGGCTCCTCCCAGGGGCCGCGTATGGGCAGCTTCATCGCGCTTTATGGGGTGGAGAATACCCGCAAGCTGATCGCGGAGGCGCTGACGGAACGGAGCTGACGCGTGCGGGTTCATTCCGCATGATGAATCGTGGCGAAAGTTACTGGAACGCCACTGCGGAAGCACCCGACTTCCCAGCACTGACTGATGCCGTTGAGGTCGATGTTGCGATCATCGGCGGCGGGATTGTCGGAGTGACCGCCGCCCGACTGCTGAAGGACCGGGGCGCGAAGGTCGCCCTGATCGAGGGACGCCGAGTCGGCCGCGGGGTGACCGGGCGCTCGACCGCCAAGATGACGTCGCAGCATGGGCTCATCTATGCGGTGTTGGAGCAGAAGTTCGGCGGTGATTGCGCCCGGCTTTACGGCGAAGCGCAAGAAGCAGGAATCCGCAAGATTGTTGAACTTGCGAACGCCCATGCGGTTGACGCGGATATCGAGCCCAGTCCTGCCTTTGTCTTCACCCGTGATCCGAAACTGGTCAGCGACATCGAACAGGAGGCCGAAGCCGCCGGCCGCTATGGTCTGCCGGCGGCGCTCACCCGCGACACCGGGCTACCGTTCGAGGTCGAGGCTGCGGTGCGGTTCGACGATCAGGCCCAGTTCCACCCGACCAAATATGTTGCGGGTCTCGCGCAAACGATCCCCGGTGATGGCTGTCACCTGTTCGAAAACAGCAGGGTGGTGGATTGGGAGCCAACGACTGTCCGCACCGACGCGGGACAGGTTCGCGCCTCGGTCGTCGTCATGGCCAGTCATCTTCCGCTCGGGCAGACTGGCGGTTTCTACACCGAGGCCGCGCCTTACGCCGAACCGATGATCGCGGCTCCAATCGCGGATGAATTGAGCGGCATGTACAAAAGCGCTGAGCGTCGGCCGAGCCACTCCGTCCGAACCCATCGCGGAGCAAATGGCCGTACTTATGCCGTTGCCGCCGGCACCTCGTTCAAGCCCGGCCATGTCGACGAAGAGCGAGAATATTTCGCTGATCTGGAGCGCTGGCTGACGGACAACTTCCCAGTTGGTTCGATCGAATATCGCTGGGTCAACGAGGATTACACCCCCATCGACATGGTGCCGTTCGTCGGCTGGTCGTCATCCGCCCGCTCGAAGGCCTATCTGGTCGCGACCGGCTTCAAGGCGTGGGGCATTTCTAACGGGACGGCCGCGGCCATGATCCTTGCCGACCTCGCCAGCGGCACGGATGGCCACCCCTGGCTGAGCCTGTTCGACGCGACCCGCATCGACCCGATTGCCGGGGGCAAGCAGTTCCTCAGCGAAAACGCCAAGGTCGCGTCGCATCTGGTCGGCGGCTACCTCGCCCGTAAGCCGCATTCATTCGACGAACTCGCGCCCGGAGATGCCGCGATCCTGAAGGTGGATGGGCACAACGTTGCCGCCTACCGGGACGAGCAGGGGACCATCCACTCTGTCTCCGCCGTGTGCAGCCACATGGGGTGTATCGTCGGCTGGAACGAGAACGACCGGACCTGGGATTGCCCCTGCCACGGATCCCGCTTCGCCCTGGACGGCCGCGTGATCCACGGACCGGCAACCCAACCACTCGGCTCGAAGGTTACAGGCTAAGCGCCACCGCTGGTGGGAGCGGGCTGCTGCCGATTGGTCATCGCTTTCGCCGCCCGCGCGATCGCTCGCCGGACGCGCGGATAGGTCCCACACGGACAAAGATTGGGCAAAGCGTCGATGTCTGCAGAAGTGGGCTGCGGGTTGGTTCGCAAGAGAGCGACGGCCGCGAGGATGAACCCCGGATCGCAAAACCCGCATTGCGTGACCTGTTCGGCTTCCCACGCCTCCTGCAGCGGGTGAGCGTTGTTGGCCGACAGGCCTTCGATCGTCGTGATCGACGCGCCCTCCAAGGTCGCAATGGTCACCGTGCAACTCGCGACCGCGGAGCCGTCGATCAGAACAGTGCAGGCACCGCACTCACCGGTCCCACAGCCATATTTCACACCAGTGAGGTTGGATGCATCGCGCAGCGCCCACAGCAGCGGCGTGGCCGGGTCCAGTTCATACTGAAGCGCCTGTCCGTTGACCGTCATTCGAGTCATGACCTCTCGGTAGCTTCCCGCGAGCGAGCACGCAAAGCGGCCTTGCAATCCGCCTAAACCGATGATAGATGCGTTACATCGTGTTAAAACGTTGTAACATCTGGTGAGCGTCGATCGCTCCGCCGTCGCCCCCACGAGGGACGAGCGCACACTGGTCAGCGACCTGTGCCGCGCGCTGATCCTGCTCGAGGACGAAACGCAGGCCGCAAGCCTGCTGCGCGACCTGTGCACTCCTGCCGAGATCCGTACGCTGGCCGAGCGGTGGCATGTCGCTCGCCTGCTCGATTCCAGCGATCTCAGCTATCGCGATATTCATGAGGGGACCGGAGTGAGCACGACGACCATCGTCCGCGTCGCCCGCTTTCTGCGTCAGGAACCGCATCAGGGCTACCGCGCGATCCTTGACCGGCTGGAGAATGATGATGCTCGTTGATCGCGACCGGTTGCACATCGCCATCCAGAAGGGCGGGCGGCTGGCGGACTCCAGTCGGGACCTGCTGCGTTCAGCCGGGCTCAAAATCCAGAGCGGCAAGAACGACCTGACCGCGCGGGTCGACAATTTCCCGATCGATCTGATGTTCGTGCGCGACGACGACATCCCCACGTTCGTCGCTGACGGAGTGTGCGAGTTCGGCATCGTCGGACGCAACGTGCTCGAGGAGTTTTCGCTGGGTGGCAATGGACCAGCCTG
>CAMLKX010000121.1 GCA_946480515.1 uncultured Sphingomonadaceae bacterium
ACTCACCCAACTTCCCTTCAGCAGGCAAAGATAACGGCCGCGGTTACCGCCGGCGTCGAGCAGCCCCTTCACCCGCCAACCGTCGTTCCTGCGGTCGACATCGGTAATGCCGACGACCCGCGCACCATAGCCGCGACCGTAACCACCACCATATCCGTAGCCGCCGTAGCGGGTATTGCCGCCGACAGCGCGATACTCGGCGGCACGGGCGCATTGATCGATCGCCATGCGCTGATTGCCGTAACCATAGCCGTAACGGTTGCCATAACCGTAGTTACCGTAGTTACCGTAGTTACCGTAATTACCATAGCCATAGCCGCCGCCGTATTGCGTGCCACGAATGATCGAATCCACGACTGCACCCACCGGATTGCCATAGCCGGGGTAATATTGGGCGGACGCGGGAGTTGCGGCTGCAAAGGCCGCGATGCATGTCCCCGCCGCAAGGATTTTTGTCACAGCCTTCATGGCCCAACACTCCTTCACACCACACGAAAGGGCCGACACTCGGCCGACACAAGCATGGTTGTAGGCCGGGCGCCATGCACGGGTGCTGAATGAACCGTTGATCCGCGGTTCAGAGTTCTTAACGGAAACGGGCGCCGCCACGCTGACGACGCCCGCAAAGTTTCGAAGACTCAGCCAATCAGGCCGCGAGTTCATCCTCGACCATCACCGGCCCGGAATCCTGTCCCTTGGCCGAGGCATCCCGATCGACGAACTCGATGATCGCGATCGGCGCGGCGTCGCTTGCGCGGATTCCGGCCTTGACGATCCGGGTGTAACCGCCATTGCGAGCTGCGTAGCGCGGGCCAATCACATCGAAGAGTTTCACAAGCTGAGCGTCGTCAAGCAGCCGGGACTGCGCCAGGCGCCGATTCGACAGGCCGCCCTTCTTGGCGAGGGTGACCAGCTTCTCGACGTAGGGCCGAAGCTCCTTCGCCTTGGCGGTCGTGGTCGTGATCTGCTCATGTTTGATGAGTGCCGCCGCCATGTTGCGGAACAGCGCAAGACGATGGCTGGAGGTCCGTTGCAGCTTCCTGCCGCCGACGCGATGACGCATGATTTTCTTCCTTCGTTTGTAAAGGGGCCGTGCGAGGTACCCCAGTCCAGGCGGTGATCAGGGGCACCGCCCATACCCTCAGGCATATTGCCGAGCGCTGGCCCAAGTCCATCAAAGGTAAAAAGTCAAGAAGCGACGGCAATTGGGGAGCGAAAAGTTCGGCCCCCCACCTTGGAGTTAGGGATGCACCGTCGACGGGGCCGGAGTGGCCACGGGAGCCGGAGCAATTGCGGCGAGTGCCTGTGCGATCTGCTCCGGTCGAAGCGCTCCCTCACCTGGCCCCATGTCATCGACGTCCACCAACTTTAGCTTGCCATGCTTACGGAACTCTTCTTCGGTCGCGGGTCGAATGTCCGGGCGACCTACCACAATGCCCATCTTGATCTTGCAGCTCGCATACTGCGTTTCATCCGCCTCAACCTCAAGCGCGAGGACGTCTTTGGCCTCACTCTTGACGGTGAATTCATGCCGCCCCGGTTCGGCGACCATGATGAAATATCTCCCTGCACCCAGTGAACTTACCTTCTGCCCTTTCTCGTTCACCGAACAGCCGAGCGCCATACCCATGCCACCCGGGCGAAAGAAGACGATCTGCCCCTTGCCAGCAGGCGGAGCCGGGATTGTGATCGGTGCGGGCGCGTCGCGTTGCCCCGCATTTGCTGGAACCGCGGCAGCGACCATTGCACCAACGACGGTAAAATTACGGATCATTCTTTTCCTCCCTTTGATGATTGGTCTAGCGGATCTTCGGACGCAGGCTGGGACATTCGAGTGCCCGCAGCCGGTAGGTCGGCAGCGGAAACCTTGAAGGCCTCTGCCGTCTTGGCAGCCGCGATGGTTCCTTTCACCACCGTGGTCTGACCCCCGCTGATAAAAAAACCAACCAGCGCAAGCGGCGGAGCTACGGCAGCGCTAGCGACGAGAATTGCGTTGACGGTGTCTACATTCGAACGACCGTTCAACGAGAAGTTCAAGCTTCGGAGGCGGAGTTGGCGACCGTTCACATCAAGATGACGCGCGGCCAAAACAAGTTCTCCCGCGCCCCCGCCCATTCCGCTTTTCTTGGCGTGGATGACCTCACCGCGGCCCGTTACCCCCGCTGAAATTATTTCCGTGCCTGCAATGATGATCGGCTCGACTAGGCGAAGCGAAAACTGCTGGCCAGATGTGCTGAGCTTGCTTCCCAACGTGTCCATCAATTCGAGCTTCACTGGCGTCAGTGCAGGGATCACAATGCAATCCATGCAGCCAGCGGAGGGAGTTGATGGAGTTGACCGGGCGGCCAACCCAACAGTTGGCTCAAGTGCAGGAGCGTCCTGCGCAGCGACAAATGTATGTAACGAAACCGCAGCGATAGCCACGGCAGCGTGCAAGACTTGCCTGCGCAAACAAAAACCCCCCTTTCCTGAAGATTAGGAGGATCTGCCCAATGTGCAAATGGATTTTTGCTCGCGCGTCATTCAAGAAACGGGCCGTCCAATGATGGGACGGCCCCGACAATCCAAACTGCGGCTTAGCCGAGCATCTCCTGTTCGAGCTTCTTGGCCATCTCTTCGATGTTCTCCGGCGGCCAGCCTGGAATATCCATGCCGAGCCGAAGGCCCATCGAGGCGAGGACTTCCTTGATCTCGTTCAGCGACTTGCGGCCGAAGTTCGGAGTCCGGAGCATCTCCGCCTCGGTTTTCTGCACCAGGTCGCCGATGTAGATGATATTGTCGTTCTTGAGGCAGTTCGCCGAGCGGACCGAAAGCTCCAGCTCGTCGACCTTCTTGAGCAGGTAGCGGTTGAGCTGGTTGGTGTCGGCCTGAGTTTCGACCGCCGTCGGCACAACGCCGGTCGGGACCGCTGCATGGCGCACAGCCGACTCATCGAAGTGGACGAACAGCTGCAGCTGATCCTGAAGGATGCGGGCGGCATAGGCCAGCGCGTCTTCCGGAGTGACCGTACCGTCGGTTTCGATGGTCAGGGTCAGCTTGTCATAGTCGAGTTCCTGCCCGACGCGGGTGTTCTCGACCTTGTAGGCGACCTGGCGGACCGGCGAATAAAGCGCATCGACCGGGATGAGGCCGATCGCCGCATCGACCGGGCGATTCGCGGCCGCGGTGACATAGCCTTTGCCGATATCGGCGGTCAGTTCCATGTTGAGGGTCGCGCCCTGGTCAAGGTGGCAGATCACCAGATCCGGGTTGGTCACCTCGATGTCGCCAGTGGTCGCGATCTGGCCAGCGGTCACTTCCCCAGGACCAGTAGCGGAAAGCTGCAGCCGCTTCGGACCTTCGCCTTCCATTTTCAGTGCGAGCTGCTTGATGTTGAGCACGATGTCGGTGACATCCTCGCGAACGCCAGCGAGCGAGCTGAACTCATGAAGCACGCCCTCGATCTTGATCGAGGTCACCGCCGCGCCCTGCAGCGACGACAGCAGCACCCGCCGAAGCGAGTTGCCCAGGGTCATTCCGAAGCCACGCTCCAGCGGTTCGGCGACGAAAACGGCCTTGCGGCGGCTGTCGCCGCCCGGCTTGCGCTCCAGCGCGTTGGGCTTCTTGAGTTCCTGCCAGTTCTTTGCGTTGACGGCCATGTTTCTTCCTGCCCTTGGCGGGTGTCCCGCCGAAATTGATGTCCCGACCAAATGCCGCGAGATGACCCGCGGCGATCAACCGACGATCAGACGCGGCGGCGCTTTGACGGACGAACGCCGTTGTGCGGGATCGGGGTCACGTCGCGGATCGAAGTGATCTGGAAGCCAACCGCCTGCAGCGCACGCAGAGCGCTCTCGCGGCCCGAACCGGGACCCTTCACCTCGACTTCAAGTGTGCGGACGCCATGGTCAGCCGCCTTCCGGCCGGCATCTTCTGCGGCCACCTGGGCGGCGTAGGGCGTCGACTTGCGGCTGCCCTTGAAGCCCATCATCCCCGCGCTCGACCAGGCGATCGCATTCCCCTGAGCGTCAGTGATGGTGATCATGGTGTTGTTAAAGCTGGCGTTCACATGAGCCACGCCGGCCGTGATGTTCTTCCGCTCGCGCCGGCGAAGGCGTTGAGGTTCCCGTGCCATTGAATTCTACATCCCTTCGAAGCTGCCTCAGGATGTTGCACCTTTCTCGAAACGCCATCCGGCGGAGAAATAGGGCGCAACCAATCCCCGGGTTGTTGCTGCTGCTATTTCTTCTTGCCGGCGATCGGCTTGGCCTTGCCCTTGCGGGTGCGCGCATTGGTGTGCGTGCGCTGGCCGCGGACCGGAAGGCCCTTGCGGTGACGAAGCCCACGATAGCAGGCCAGATCCATCAACCGCTTGATGTTCATCGCCGTCTCACGGCGAAGATCACCCTCCACAGTGTGACTGGCGTCGATCGTCTCACGGATCTGAAGCACTTCCTGATCGCTGAGGTCCTGGACCCGGCGCTCTGAAGCGATGTTGAGCTTGCTCGTGATTTCCTTGGCCTTGGTCCGCCCAATGCCGTGGATGTAGGTCAGCGCGATTTCCACGCGCTTGTTGGTCGGGATATTTACGCCCGCAATACGTGCCATGAATGACTTCTCCCAGCTCCACAGGGCGGAGGGCACCCTTGCCGCCCCATCTCGTCGCATCAACCCGGTCCCAAGCGCAAAACCGACGCACGCACCAAGAGTGCGCCGCCGGCGGCCGAAGGATCGGGAAGGCGCGCAAATAGGATTGCCCACAGCGTGAGTCAAGCAGTGCTGATTGCGGCCCGCCAACCGAGCCGATAAGGCACCGGCCATGGAGCGGCTCAACCTGTCAGAACCGGTGCCCGAACGGCTACGCGGAGGGATCATCGCGCTTGGGAACTTCGATGGCTTTCACCTCGGTCACCAGGGGGTGGTCGGCAGGGCCGTCGCGCGCGCCCATCATGAGCGCCGGCCTGCCCTCGTCGCCACCTTCGATCCGCATCCAGCCCGTTTTTTCAACGCCGATGCGCCTCCATTCCGTCTCTCGAGCCTTGATCAGCGGGAGCGGATGTTCGCCGCCGCCGGCGCTGACGCGATGCTCGTCATTCCGTTCGATGCGATGCTGGCTGACATGACGCCGCAGGAATTCGTCGCAAGCGTGTTGTTTGGCCGGGCGGAGCCAGCGGCGGTCATTAGCGGCCATGACTTCACCTTCGGGCGCGGCCGCAGCGGAAGTCCCGGCGTTCTGGCTCAACTCGGCGAGCAGCTTGGTTTTGGCGCGGAAGCCATCGCTCCCGTTCATCACGGAGCCGCGCCGGTCTCCTCAAGCCGCATCCGTGCCGACCTGGCGGCAGGGAATATCCCCTCGGCAACCCGTCTGCTGACGCGGCCGTTCGCGATCGAAGGTGTCGTCGAGCATGGCGACAAGCGCGGACGGCATCTCGGCTATCCGACCGCGAATCTGCGCCTCTCGGACTATCAGCGCCCCGCTTACGGCATTTACGCCGTGCGCGTTCGCCTGCCCGACGGCTGGGAAACGGACGGAGTCGCCAACCTCGGCGTCCGGCCGAGCTTCGATCCGCCGGTCGAGCTGCTTGAAACCTACATCTTCGATTTCGAGGGCGATCTCTACGGACAGGTCATCGAAGTCGGCCTCGTGTCGTACCTGCGCGCGGAAGCGAAGTTTGACGACATGGAGGCGCTGATCCGTCAGATGGACGTGGACTCGGCGCACGCGCGCGAAGCCCTGAAGGACTTCTCGCGAGCCTAGCGCACTCAATCTCGAAGGTTCCCATCCGCCCGCTCCCCCGCTAGAGCCGCGCCCAAATGAGCGACGCGCCCGATCCGAAAACTCCGTCAACCACCCGGGATTGGCGAGACACCGTCTTCCTGCCCAAGACCGACTTCCCGATGAAGGCCGGCCTGCCGCAGAAGGAGCCGGGGATTGCGGCGAAGTGGGAGGCGGACAGGCTCTACACGCAATTGCGCGATGCGCGCCTTGAGCTCGATAACCGGCTTCATCGGATTGGGATCGCCCGGCGTCGGGTTGCCGCCGTAGAGCGCGATG
>CAMLKX010000122.1 GCA_946480515.1 uncultured Sphingomonadaceae bacterium
CCGCCCACTCGGCCTCGCCGATCACCCGCACGCCCAGCTCCTCCGCCTTCTTGAGCTTCGATCCTGCGCCCGGCCCAGCCACCACTAGGTCGGTCTTGGCGCTGACCGAGCCCGCCGCTCGCGCGCCGAGCCGCTCCGCCTGCGCCTTGGCCTCGTCGCGGCTCATTGTTTCCAAGCTGCCGGTGAAGACGATGGTCTTGCCGGTCCATTCGGTCTCCCGTGCGGTCGAAACGAACGCCGCCGGTTTGGCCAGGTTCAGCAGCTCGGCCAGTTCCGCGCTGTTGTGCGGTTCATGGAAGAAATCGACGATCGCTTCGGCAACGACACCGCCGACGCCTTCGACTGCCGACAGTTCAGCAACCGCATTATCGCTCCGCGCGACCCGCTCCAGCTCCTGAACCGTGCCGAAGCACTTGAGCAGGTCCCTGGCGGTGACGATGCCGACATGGCGAATGCCGAGCCCGAACAGGAAGCGGGCCGGATCGAAGCCAACCCGTGCCCGGATGGCGGCGAGCAGATTGTCGACCGACCGGGCCAGCCACCCCAGTTCGACGAACTCGAACAGGCTCTTCTCGCCAAGCCCGTCGATGTCCATCGCCCCGCGCGATACGAAATGCTTCAGCCGCTCGATCCGCTGTGCGGGACAGATCAGTCCGCCGGTGCAGCGGACGTCGACCTCGCCTTCTTCCGCAACCGCTTCGCTGCCGCATTGCGGGCAATGGTCGGGGAAAGCGTAAGGATCGCGCTTCTCGTCGCGGGTGAGGTTCTCGACCACCTGCGGGATGACGTCACCCGCGCGCTGAATGCGGACGCGGTCACCGATCCGCAGGCTGAGCCGCGCGATCTCGTCACGATTGTGGAGGGTGACGTTTTGAACGATCACGCCGCCGACGCCCACGGGAGTAAGCCGCCCGACCGGGGTCAGCTTGCCGGTGCGGCCGACCTGGATGTCGATCGCCTCCAGGGTCGTCTCGGCCTTCTCCGCGGGAAATTTGTGCGCCAGCCCCCAGCGCGGCGCGCGGCCGACGAAGCCAAGGCGGTCCTGCCAGTCGAGCCGATCGACCTTGTAGACGACCCCATCGATGTCGAACGGCAGGTCGGCGCGGGCATGTTCGATCGCCGCATAATGGGTCAAACCCTCCTCAACATCCGCACAGTGGGCGAGCAAGTCGCTGACCGGGAAGCCCCAGCCGGCGATCTTCTGCATCGCCAACCATTGCGTGTCCGCAATGATTTCACTGGTCTCGCCCCAGCCGTGCGCCAAAAAGCGGAGCGGCCGGGCCGCCGTGATTGCCGGGTCCTTCTGCCGCAACGATCCGGCGGCGGCATTGCGCGGGTTGGCGAAGATCTTCCCCCCAATTGCTTCCTGCCGCTGGTTCAGCGCCGCGAAATCCGCCTTCGACATGTAGACCTCGCCGCGAATTTCGAGGACAGCAGGAACCTGTAAACCCCTCCCCTTCAGGGGAGGGGTTGGGATGGGGAGGTCGCGAGAGCCTACGTCCGTCCGCCCCACCCCCGGCCCCTCCCCTGAAGGGGAGGGGTGAAGTGTCTGCGGAATATCGGCGATCGTCCGCACATTGGCGGTGACGTCCTCCCCGACCGACCCGTCTCCTCGGGTCGCAGCCAGGACCAACTCGCCTTGCTCGTAGCGTAGGGAACAGCTCAGCCCGTCGATCTTCGGCTCCGCGGTCAGCGCGACCAATTCGTCCGAAGGAATGCTGAGGAAGCGCCGCACGCGCGCGAGGAACTCGCCAACCTCGTCGGCGCTAAACGCATTCTCGAGGCTGAGCATCGGCCGGGCATGTGCCACCTTGGCCAGGCTCGACGACGGCGCCGCGCCAACCACCTTGGACGGTGAATCCGACCACACCAGATGAGGAAAGCGCTGCTCGAGCTCCGCATTTTCGCGGATCAACGCATCGAACTCCGCGTCGCTGATCTCCGGCGCGTCCTGATCATGGTAGAGGCGGTTGTGCCTGGCGATCGCCCTCGCCAGCCGCATCAGCCGGTTGGCGGCTTCCGCCTCGGTTGGCTCAGCCAAACAGCTCTCCAAGCAGATCGTCGAGAGCGGCAAAGGACCGGCGCGCCGCCTTCGCCTCGTAGGAGACGCCCGGAATTCCGATCGCGCTGGCGTTCGGATTGGTGAATCCATGCGCCGTGTGACCGTAAGCGTGGATCTGCCAGTCGGCTCCCGCGTCCGTCAGTTCCTTGGCGAGCGCGACCACTGAATCTGGCGGGACCATCGGGTCGTCCCAGCCATGATAGCAGACCACCTTCGCCTTGATCGGCTGCGGAGGCAGGCCAGCGGGATCGAACAGCCCATGGAACGCGGCAACGGCGGCGATATCCGCGCCGCTCCGCGCCAGGTCGAGCACGCACTTGCCGCCGAAGCAAAACCCGATCGCGAGGATGCGAGAGGAGTCGACCTCCGCCTGCGCACGGGCCACGTCAAGCACGGACAGCAAGCGGTCACGAAGCGCAGAGCGATCCGCGTTCAAGCGCCCCATTTCGCCGAACATGACGTCGCGCTCGGCATTGCGGAACTTGCCGCCGAAAATGTCAGCGACCAGGCAGGTAAAGCCCTTCTCCGCATAGCGTTGGGCGAAGCCGAGCTCGAGATCGGACACGCCCATGACGGTCGGGATCATGATGATCGTCGCTCGCGCCTGCCCGGCGGCTGGAGCGACCAGCACGCTTTTCAGCTGCTCGCCGCGAAACTCATGTTCGATATCCCGTTGTTCAGTCATGCTGCCTCCATCAATCGCGCGGCCTGGGCTCGCGCCTCGTCGGTGATCGCAGCGCCCGAGAGCATCCGCGCGATTTCTTCCCGCCGCTGCTCGGAATCAAGCCGCTCGACCGAGGTTCGGGTGACCAGCCCGTCATGCGCCTTCGCGATGCGATAGTGGGTCGCCGCGCGCGCCGCTACCTGGGGCGAGTGAGTCACCACCAGCAGCTGAGCCTCGCCGGCCAGCCGTGCGAGCCGCTGGCCGATCGCACTCGCGACCGCGCCGCCGACGCCGCGATCCACTTCGTCGAAGATCATCGTCGCGGCTCCGCCCGCCTCTGCGAGCGCGACCTTCAGTGCGAGGATGAAGCGCGCGAGCTCACCGCCGCTGGCGATTCGGACGAGCGGACCAAACGGCGCCCCAGGATTGGTCGAGACTTCGAACTCCACCCGATCGATCCCATGTGGTCCCGGCGGAGCATCGGACAGGCTGGTACGGAAGCTGGCGGACTCCAGCTTCAAAGGCGCAAGTTCCCGGGCAACCGCCTCGTCGAGACGCGCTGCTGCCTCGTGCCGGACCTGCCGGACCTCCTGGGCAACACGGTCGAACTCTGCGTTGGCTCCGGCAAGCTGCTTCTCGAGTGTCGCGATCCGCTCACTGCCGGCGTCGAGCGCAGCGAGCTTCTCACCCAGCTGCCGGCCCAACTCGGCGAGCGAATCCGGCTCCAACCGGTGCTTGCGAGCCAACGCCCGGATGTCGAACAGGCGGGCCTCGACCGCCTCCAACCTGGCCGGGTCGAATGCCAGCGCATCCGCCGCGCGAGCGATCTTGTCCTCGGCCTCACTGGCCTCGATCACCGCTCGATCGAGCGCCGCCAAAGCTTCGGACAGCAAAGGATGGTCTGCCGCTCCCCGCTCGATCCGCCGGGCCGCTGAGCGAAGTTGCGCAAGCGCGCCATCGGACCCGCCGAGCAGCTCATCGATCCCGGTGAGCGCCTCGCCGGCCTTCGCGCCCGATTGCATCGCCGCGCGATCCTCAGCCAGGCGGCTTTCTTCGCCAGCTTCGGGGCCAAGCCTGTCGATCTCTGCGACCGCAAACTCCAGCCACTCTCGCTCACGTTCCGCTCCGGAGGCCTGTTCGCGCGCTTCGGCAAGCTCCCGCTCCAGGGCCGCGACCCGCTGCCATTCCGCTTCGACCAGCCACCCATCGATCCTGGCGAAGGAATCGAGCAGCGCGCGGTGGCCACGCGGATCGAGCAGGCCGCGTTCATCATGCTGCCCGTGGATTTCCACGAGCAGAGCGCCAATTTCTCTCAGGGTCGCTCCAGAGACTGCAACGCCGCCGACAAACGCGCGGCTGCCTCCGTCCGCCTTGACTGTGCGGCGCAGAAGCAGGGGTTCGCCAGGCTCGATCGCAATCCCCGATTCTTCGAGGAGACCAATCACCGGGTGCGCCGGGGCCAATTCGATCTCGGCAGAGACGATCGCTTGAGGCTGGCCAGCACGGACCAGCGAACTGTCGGCACGAGCTCCAAGCGCAAGCCCGAGCGCATCGAGCAGGATGGATTTCCCTGCCCCGGTCTCGCCGGTCAGAACACCCAGCCCAGGACCGAATTCGAGGTCGAGTTCCTCGATCAGGACAACGTCGCGAATGGCGAGTTGACGGAGCAATCAAGCCTTCGGAGTCGAATGCCGCCGGACGAGGTCATGGGCTTCCCGATACCACCGGGTGCCGGGATAGTTTCGGCCAAGCACCGCCGCGGTCTTCTGCGCCTCCTGCGGCAGGCCAAGCGAAAGATAAGACTCGGTCAGCCGAAGCAAGGCCTCGGGCGTGTGATTGGTCGTTTGATATTTCTCTATGACCGTCCGGAACCGGACGACCGACGCCAGCCAGTTGCCTTGGCGCTGGTAGAAGCGGCCAACCTCCATCTCCTTGCCGGCGAGGTGGTCATTGATAAGGTCGAGCTTCAGGCGTGCATCGGCCGCATAGCGGCTCGCCGGGTAGCGCCGCATCAACTCCCCGAACGCATCCGAAGCCTGCTGGGTGGTGCGCTGGTCGCGGGTAACGTCTGCGATCTGCTGATAGTAGCTCATCGCGATCAGATAATGAGCGTAGGGCGCATCCTTGTTGCCAGGATGGATCGTCAGGAAGCGCTGCGCCGAGTTGATCGAGTCCGTATATTGACGCGCCATATAATAGCTGAATGCGCTCATCAGCTGAGCGCGTCGTGCCCAGACAGAATAAGGATGCTGCCGCTCGACTTCGTCGAATGCCTTTGCTGCCTCGCGGTACCGGCCGCGATCGAGATAATTGTGCGCCAGCGTGTAGAGGGTGCTGATGTCGCGGGCGACATAGGGCGTATCTTCCTTGCCGCGGTTGCTGGCGCAGGCACCGAGCGGAAGGATCACGGCCGCAGCGAGCACAACCGGCAGGATTCGATTGAGTTTAACCATGGTCGCGCTTTGTAGCGGCAGCCCCAGCGAAGGCAAAGGGGAAGAAGCAGGGGCTTGACGGATTCAAGCCTCGGTCTCCCTTGAGGCGCCAGGTTCATCGACCCTGAGGAAGCTGTCCGGCTTTACGCCAAGCCATACCAGCACCGGAGAGCTAATGTAGATTGACGAATAGGTCCCAACGAAAATGCCGATGAAGATAGCGATCGTCAGGCCGAAAATGACGTCGGGACCGAGGATCAACAGCATCCCAAGCGCCAGCAGGATGGACAATGAGGTCACGATCGTCCGCGAAAGAGTTTCGTTCAGCGACAGGTTGATCAGTGGAACAATCGTCATCTTGCGGAACTTGCGAAGGTTTTCGCGGATTCGGTCGTAGATCACCACCGTGTCATTCAGCGAATAGCCGACGATGGTCAGGATCGCGGCAACGACGTTCAGATCGACTTGGAATCCTGTCAACGAGAAGAAGCCGAGCGTCATCGCGACGTCATGCCCCAAGGTCAGCAGAGCGCCGACCCCGAATTGCCATTCAAAGCGGAACCAGATGTAGATCGCGATGCCGATCATCGCGAGGATGATGGCCAGCCCGCCGTCGGTCGCCAGTTCCTCGCTAACCTTGCCCGAAACAGTCTCGACCGCATCAATGCGGGCCCCGGCGTAGTCACGCGAAAGCATGTCCTGGACCTTGCTCGCGGCCTGGTTGGCGGCCGCCTCGCCGCCCTCGGGCCCAAGCACATGGCGAGCTACGCGCTGGCGATGATCGAGAGCGCGATCCTTTGGGGGCTGCTCCTCTT
>CAMLKX010000123.1 GCA_946480515.1 uncultured Sphingomonadaceae bacterium
GCTCCTAAATAAGGCTCTCCCGTTCTGTGGGAACGCCTTTCCGCCGCGCCCGTTCGGATGCGGAGGAGAGCGTTGCATGAAGCCAATGACGGAACAGCACCTCGCCATCTACCGCCGCCACATGGTCGAAATCATCGACATGCATTTCGACCTGGCGGAAGAGGAGATCGGGCGTGGTGCGGTTCGCCCGGAGCTTCGCCGGGCGCTGATGGATGTTCCTCGCCATCTGTTCGTCCCGGAAAGCTTCATCCTGATGGCCTATCAGGACACGCCATTGCCGATTGGGTTCGACAAGACGGTTTCGCAGCCATTTATCGGGGCACTCATGCTCGATCTACTCGGGCTCAGTCCCGACGCCCGCATTCTCGAGGTGGGCACCGGGCTCGGCTATCAGGCCGCGGTGATGGCCGAAATGGGCGCCAAGGTGTGGAGCGTCGAAATCGTCGAGGAGTTCGCCGAAGCGGCCAAGAGCCGTCTCACCGCGCTTGGCCATGACGTCCAAATCCGCATTGGCGATGGCACGCGCGGCTGGGCTGAGCACGGGCCGTTCGACGGCATTCTGGTTACGGCGGCATCAGCTTCGTTGCCGGCGGCGCTGATTGATCAACTCCGGCCGGGCGGGAAAATCGTGATCCCGGTGGGCAGTGAGGATGTGCAGCAGTTGAGTGTGGTCGAGAAGACGGAGGACGGGAACACCACCACTCGCGCGATCATGCCGGTGCGCTTCACGCGACTTGAGACGATGGCATAGCCGGCTCAAGCGTCCAGTTCGACGTCCCAGTAGAGATAGTCGCGCCAGCTCTGATGAAGGTAGTTGGGCGGGAAGCTTCGGCCATGATCCTGCAATTGCCAGCTGGTTGGGCGGATCGGCTCACGCTCGATGTGCATCGCTGCCTGACGCGGCGTGCGGCCGCCCTTCTTAAGGTTGCAGGGCGCACAAGCGGTGGCGACATTCTCCCAGGTTGTCCGTCCGCCCTGGGCACGCGGGATGACATGGTCGAAGGTCAGTTCGCGGCCCGAACCGCAATAGACACAGCGGAAGCGATCCCGCAGGAACAGGTTGAACCGGGTGAACGCCGGATATTCGTTGGGCCGAACGAACTGGCGCAGCGCAATTACCGAGGGGAGCTTCAGCGAATGGCTGGGACTGTGAACTTCCCGGTCGTAGTGAGCGACGACATCGACCCGTTCCAGGAACATTGCCTTCACTGCGGTCTGCCAAGGCCACAGGCTCAGCGGATAATAGGACAGCGGCGTATAATCGGCATTCAGCACCAGTGCCGGACAACTGTCGGGATGGCGGATCAAATCAGGGTGGTACATCGCCGCGCGCAAAGCCTCCGTTCGGTCTTCCGAACCGCAGCTCTCCGGCCCCGTCGCACGCAAGGAGGAGAGGGCTTGGCGGCCCGTCTTCCCTTGTGACGCGCCGGATGCCAACCCGGCGTGACAGGGTTATGACAGCATTTCAGCCGACTCTGCGTCAAGAGTCCTTTTGGCAACAGTGATGATCGTAACGCGGTTCGCTCCAAGTCCGACCGGCCAGCTTCACCTCGGCCATGCCTACAGCGCTGTGACCGGGCACCGGCTCGCGCGCGATAGCGGCGGCCGCTTTCTGCTGCGAATCGAAGATCTTGATCGCGGCCGCAGCCGCCACGAGTTTATCGAGGGAATCGAACAGGATCTCCGATGGCTTGGAATTGAATGGGACGAGACACCGCTGGTCCAATCGGAACGCTCGTCCATATACGCCGAGGCGTTGAACCAGTTGCACAGGAAAGGGCTGGTCTATGCCTGCTTCTGCACCCGCTCCGACATTGCTGCGGCCCTGGTCGCGCCGCATGGTCCCGCCGGTGCCCACTACCCCGGGACCTGCCGCAACCTTGGCGATGATCCTGTTCGCCGCGCCTCGACGCCGCACAGCTGGCGATTGGATTCCGCGCGTGCGGTGGCGCTGACCGGCGTGCCGACATGGACAGAGCATGACGGGCGGACCTGCATTGCTGACCCCGCAGACATCTCGGATGTGATCCTGGCGCGCAAGGACGCGCCCGGCTCCTATCATCTCTCCTGCGTCATCGACGACTCCGCGAGTGGCGTGACCCATGTCGTCCGCGGGGCCGATCTGGCTTCCTCCACCCCCATTCAGCGCATCCTCCAGCAACTTCTTGACCTTGCTGAACCGGCCTATCTGCACCATCCGCTGGTGGTTCACGCCGGAGGGCGGCGGCTGGCGAAACGGGATCGTTCGCCCTCACTGGCGGCGATCCGCGAGCAAGGTATCGTCGGCCCGGCTCTTGCCGCGGATCTCGCCGCCGGCAAGCTTCCGATTGGCTTTGACCTGGGGGCATCGTAGAGCAGGCCAATGTCGACCTTCCTGATCATTCTTCTGCTGATCGCCATGGGCGCTACCGCCTACGTGCTGGTCCGGGGGGTGATGACAATGGCCGCCGGCAAGGAAGCCAGCAGCGAACAGCAGCAGCAGTGGATGCGCAAGCGCGTGCTGTACCAGGCGGTTGCGATCGTCCTGGTCATCCTGATCCTTGCACTGGCCAGCAGCAACAGCTGACGCTGCCGTGGTTCGCCTGAACAAGATTTACACGCGCACTGGCGACAAGGGCACTGCCGGGCTGGTCGACGGCAGCAGGGTTTCCAAGGCGAGCGCGAGGATGATCGCCATCGGCGAGGTGGATGAGGCGAACTGCGCAATCGGAGCGGCCGCCGCATTGCTGCCGAATGGTCCTGTGCGAGATACGCTGGCCTTGATCCAAAACGAATTGTTCGACCTTGGAGCGGATATCGCGACCCCGCTGCCGGAAGGACCCGACGAGCCCTACGCGCTGCGGATCGTTGCGAGCCAGGTCACCCGTCTCGAAAGTGAGATCGACGGGTTCAACGCATCGCTTGTGCCGCTGACCAGCTTCATCCTTCCCGGTGGCGAGCCCGCTGTCGCCGCGCTCCACCTAGCCCGGGCGGTTGCGCGACGCGCCGAACGGGCAGCTGTCGCCCTCGCCGCCGAAGAGGCGATCAATCCCGACGCGTTGGCCTATCTCAATCGGCTATCGGACCATCTCTTCGTCCTCGCCCGCCATGTCGCTGCGAACGGGGGCGGGGACGTGCTATGGCAGCCGGGGGCCACGCGCTCCTAAGCCGAGTTGTGCGAGCAGCGGCGCGCCGCTAAGCCGCGTCCATGCTGATCGCCGTTATCGACATCGCCATCCTGCTCCTGCAGGTCCTGAGCTGGATTATCATCGCCCAGGCCATCCTCAGTTGGCTGGTTGCCTTCAACGTGTTGAACACCGGTAGCGGATTTGTTCAGTCCCTCCACCTGGCCCTCGACCGCATTACGGAGCCGCTCTACCGGCCGATCCGCCGCATCCTCCCCGACTTCGGGGCCATCGATTTCTCACCGCTCGTAGCGCTGCTCCTCATCTTCGTGCTGCAGAAGCTGCTTGCCGGAATGGCGCTCGAAGCCGCTTACTGATGACCGCCACAATCATTGACGGAAAGGCGACCGCAGCCGCGCTGCGGGCGCGCGTTGCGGAGGCCGTCAACGCCTTCGCCAAGGCGACGGGCAGAGCACCCGGGCTGGCGACCGTGTTGGTCGGCGAAGATGCGGCGAGTTCCGTCTATGTGCGCTCCAAAGGCAAGGCGACCCGCGAAGCCGGGATGGAGAGCTTCGCTCACCATCTCCCACCCTCAACGAGCGAGGACGAACTGCTTGCCTTGGTCGACCAGCTCAACGCCGACCCGGCCGTCGATGGGATCCTGGTCCAGTTGCCGCTGCCGCCGCATATCGATGAACGGACCGTGCTCCTGCGAATCGATCCCGAGAAAGATGTCGACGGATTTCACCCGATCAATGTTGGGCGGTTGGCGACCGGGCTCGATGGCTTTGTGCCCTGCACGCCGCTTGGAAGCCTGATGCTGCTGAAGCAGGTTCATGGCGACCTCACCGGCCTCGACGCGGTCGTGGTCGGACGTTCCAACATCGTGGGCAAGCCGATGGCGCAACTGCTGGTGCGTGAGAGTTGCACCGTCACCATCGCCCATTCGCGGACTCGTGAGTTACCGTCGGTCGTGGGTCGCGCGGACATCGTCTTGGCTGCTGTCGGGAGGCCCGCGATGATCCAGGGCAGCTGGCTGAAGCCGGGAGCGACGGTGATCGACGTTGGGATCAACCGCACCCAGTCCGGCCTTGTCGGAGACGTCGATTTCGCCTCCGCAAGCCAAGTCGCCGGAGCAATCACTCCCGTTCCGGGAGGGGTCGGGCCGATGACCATTGCCTGCCTGATCCGCAATACCTTGACCGGCGCCGCACGGCGCGAAGGGTTCCGCTGGGACGGAGCGCTCTAGGACGGAGTCGCGGCGCTCTCGGCCTCTCGCCGGACGCGCCAAATCTTGAACGGTGATCCCTGCGGTAGTCTGATCGGCTCGAGCCACTCCGGCGCCTTGTTTTTCGCGAGCTGGGAGTAGAACCCGCGCTTCGCCTCCGACGCATAGATGGTCGCTTCTCCAATGCCGGGGCAGATCAGCACATAATCCGCATCATGCCTGGCGATGATTTGGCGGGCCTGACCGGCTGAACCGCGAAAAGCGTGTTGGACATCGAGAATGTCCGCGCCGTTGCGATGATAAGGGCCGGTGATCGCGGAATGACGGGTGATCGTTATCAGGCGAGGCGACAAGTCGACAAAGGTGAACACCTTGCCCTTGGGGAGCCGGGCAATCGGCCGCATCCCCGCGAGGGTCGGGCATTTGCCGGATTGGCGTTCCATCTTCTTGACGGCGGCGCTCTTCGGTTTTTCCGGGAAGCGATCGACGATCAGCGGGACCAGGGCACCGCAAACCAAAATTACAGCCACCGACGTGCCGAGGACTCGAACAATCGCAAACCGGCTGCGCCACGCCATCGGCACGATCAGCCAGCCGAGCGCCACCGCACCTCCAATGGCGAGCAATTGTGCGGCCGGACCGGCCCGCGTTTGCCACAACAACAGCAGTGCCGAGGCCAGCGCCGGGGCAGCGACGGCAAGCGTCCGGCGCGCCCGGTCTTGATCGGCACGGTTAACCCAAGCCCACAGCAGCCAACCGATCGTTCCGATGATCGGCAAGGAGGAGACCAGAACCGCGGTCCGCCAACCGTGCCGATAAATCGGCCGGGCCTCGCGCACATGGCTCAGCCAAAGCTCATTCAACTCAGGGGACACACCTTCGAGCCGCGCGAGACAGTGGGGCCACGCAAGTGCATGGAAGGCAGCGATGCCAATCCCGGCGGCAGCCGCCAGCATCAGACGCTTCGTTGCGCTCGCTGGGCTGATCCAGCTCATCAGGAACAGCGCCGCTCCCGCCAGCACCGCATCCGACAGCCACACCGGCGACAGCGCATCACACACAGGGGCCCTGTTGGCGTATGATGCGAACAGCAGGAAGCCGAGCGCAACTCCTCCCGCCAGGGTTACGCCATAGCCGGCGAGCCGCTCCCGCTCGTGCTCGTCGGCAATCCACAGCAGGACCAGCCCGACGCCCAGCAGCGCCAGGTAGATCATCATCTCCAGGCCGATTGAGAAAGACAGCGCTGTCGCAACACCCAGCACCACCCCGCCGCGCAGTCGGCGCGGATCGGCGACGGCACTCAGGGCCAGCGCAAGCAAGGCGAGCTGCCAACCGTGATGATCGATGCGCAGCGGTGTGAACATGCCGTTGGTCGAGCCGGCGAAGAACAAAGTGGCGATCGCCGGGAGATAGGCGAGCGGGTGGATCAGCCGCCTGGAGGTCAGTGCGAGCGAGTAGAGGAGCAGAAGATACGGCAAAAGTGGCGCAATGGTGACGGCAATCTTCTCGGCGACTGCACCGGATGCAAACAGACGGCCAGCAAGGATGAGGCCGGCGATCGGCAGGTCGACCAGCCGCGACCAATGGATATTGGATCCGTC
>CAMLKX010000124.1 GCA_946480515.1 uncultured Sphingomonadaceae bacterium
AACTCCACTATTGCTGCGCTGGCTGGAGGGCGATTGGCCGCCCTGGTGGAAGTCGCTGACCCTGATGTTCCAGCGTGAGGTCGCGGAACGCATCGTCGCCGCTCCGGGAACCGAACATTATGGACGGCTGGCGGTCGCCGCCCAGTGGCGAGCATCACCCCGAATCGCAATGGCCGTGCACCGCTCCGCCTTTGTCCCGCCGCCCAAGGTTGCTTCGGCGGTGGTGCACATCACGCCGGCGGCAATGCCCGCGGGCGTCCACCCGCCGCTTCTTTCAACGCTCACCGCGGCAGCCTTCGGCCAACGGCGGAAGATGCTCCGCTCCAGTCTCAAACCCGTGCCTGGCGCACTCGAAGCATTGGACAGGCTGGGAATCAACCCGCAGCGGCGCGCGGAAACACTCGGCGTCGACGAGTTCGTCGACCTCGCCCGTCAGCTCAGCTAATTTTTCTTCGAAGTAGCGGCCGGCTTGGCCGCGGCGACGGTTGGCCCGCGCGCGATTGCCGCCGCCAAGCGGTCCGCCTGCGGGCATTGCGCGGCACAGCTCTTGCGGAGACGCTCCAGCGTTGCGCGCGCCTTCGTCACCGCGCCAAGCTCAACCATGGCTTCGCCCTGGATCGCCAGCGCATCCGCGTCGTTCGGCTCCAGCGCCAGCGCCTTGTTGGTGAAGCGGATCGCCTGGCCGTAGAGGCGCTGCTTTACCGCCACTTTGGCCAGAGCGCGAAACGCCGCCCGGTTCCGGGGGTCAGCGACCAATGCGGCTTCGAGAGAGTCGTCGGCGCTTTGATAATTGCCTGCAGCCAATGCAGTTTCACCCTGCTTCAGCAAGGCCACCGAGCGCGGGTTGATCTGATGATCGGGTTGCTGCCCGGCCACCGATGTCGCGATCGAAGCGCCAGCAATCCCGACGAAAATAGCGACCGGCAACACGCGCATCATCATCTCCAAAACGGCGTTCGTCGAACGACTTAGCATGGACGTCCAAGACGCGCGATGAAAAACCCGTCAGTTCCGTCCCGCCCTGGGCTAAGCAGCCTTCCGTTTCCATCCGAACGTCCAAAGGGGGGGTAAATATCCTCCGCAACCCACGGATGCCGCTCAAGAAATCGCTCAACCTGACCGGCCCCTTCCCGCCGCAGGATCGAACAGACGGCATAGACCAGCACCCCGCCGGGGCGGATCAGAGTCGCCGCGACATCGAGCAGATGCTCCTGCAGGGTTAGCAGCCGCTGCAGCCGCTTGTCGCTCAAACGCCAGCGCGCTTCGGGATTGCGCCGCCAGGTTCCGCTACCCGAGCAGGGCGCATCAACGAGCACGCAGTCCGCGCGACCGGCGAAATCCGACAGTTCCGCTGCCTCCTGGCCCGGATCGATCAAGCGAGTGGCGATGGTTGCACCAGCCCGCTGCGCCCGTGGTTCAAGCCGTTCAAGCCGCGCGCGATTGGTGTCACAGGCCAGAATATCGACTTGGCCGCCCACGGCCGCATCGAGCGCGAGGGTCTTGCCCCCTGCCCCGGCACACAAGTCGATGATCAACTCGCCCGGATGCTCGGCACAGGCCAGAGCAACCAACTGGCTGCCCTCATCCTGAATCTCGATCAGACCTTCGCGATAAGCCCAATGATCGCTCACTGGGCTATCGTTCGGCAGGCGAATACCCCACGGGGACAGCGGGGTCGGCTGTCCGGACGGGAACTCGCGCAGCATCACATCACGGCTTGTGCGAGCGACATTCACGCGCAGGTCCAACGGTGCGCGATCGACCAGTGCCGGAAGTTCGTCCGACTCGATTACCGGAGAGATCTCGGAAGTCATCCAGTCGGGCAACAGCCTTGTCGGGGCCGGCACCTCGTCCGGAGCTATCGAGGCAGGGCCATAAGCCGAGTTATCGAACAGCGCCGCGAGCTGCGGATCGGCCGCAGCCAGCGCCAGCATCGCCGCGCGACCACTCTCCGGCCGCTCGCCGCAGAGGCGAATGGCACGGAACACCAACTCACGAATGGCCTTGCGGTCCTTCGACCCAGCGTAGCGCCGTTCCTTGAAAAAGCGCTGGATCAGGACATCGGCGGCGGCACCTTCGTCTCGCGCGGCAGCAATCACCCCATCGAGAATCTCGATCGCCGCCTGGACCCGCGCCGACGGAGTCATTTCGACCTAGCGCGTCGGATAGTTGGGCGCTTCCCGGGTGATCGCGACGTCATGCACATGGCTTTCCGACAAGCCGGCGTTGGTGATCTGGACGAAGCGGGCGCGCTGCTGAAGCTCACGGATCGTCTTTGAACCGGTGTAGCCCATCGCCGCCTTCACGCCTCCGACGAGCTGGTGAACAATGTCACGAACAGGCCCCTTGTAGGGGACTTGCCCCTCAATGCCCTCCGGCACGAGCTTCAGCTGATCGCGGATGTCCTGCTGGAAATAGCGATCGGCCGATCCGCGCGCCATTGCCCCGACCGATCCCATGCCGCGATAGCTCTTGTAAGCCCGGCCCTGGTACAGGAAGGTCTCGCCGGGCGCTTCCTCGGATCCGGCCAGAAGAGACCCGACCATCACAGTCGAAGCTCCAGCGGCAAGCGCCTTGGCAATGTCGCCCGAAGTGCGAATGCCCCCGTCGCCGATGATCGGGATATCGGCTTTGGCAGCCGCTGCAGCCGCGGCCATGATCGCCGTCAATTGCGGCACGCCGACTCCGGCAACGATGCGCGTGGTGCAGATCGAGCCCGGTCCGATCCCGACTTTCACCGCATCCGCGCCTGCATCGATCAGCGCGCGGGTGGCCTCGGCTGTCGCGACGTTCCCGGCGATCACCTGGACGGAATTGGATAGCGCTTTCACCCGCTCAACCGAACGAGCGACGTCGCGGTTATGGCCGTGGGCGGTGTCGATGACGATGCAATCGCACCCCGCATCGATCAGCGCCTCACTGCGCTCGAAGCCGGAGTCGCCAACGGTCGTCGCTGCAGCCACCCGCAGCCGGCCTTCCACGTCCTTGGTCGCCAGCGGCGAGGCGACCGCCTTCTCAATGTCTTTCACGGTGATCAGGCCGATGCAATGGAAAGCATCATCGACCACGAGCAGCTTTTCGATCCGCCGCTGATGCAGAATCCGCCGAGCCACTTCCTGGCTGGTGCCGATTTCGACTGTCGCCAGATTCTCACTGGTCATCAGCTCCCGGACCGGCTGATCGGGGTTCTCGGCGAACCGAACGTCGCGATTGGTGATGATCCCGGCGAGCTTGCCGTTCGACTCGACCACCGGAATTCCGCTGATCCGGTTGGTCTTCATCAGCGCCAGCGCTTCCGCGAGGGTCTGGTCCGGGGTGACGGTAATCGGGTTGACCACCATCCCCGATTCGAACCGCTTGACCTGCCGCACGGCAGAAGCCTGCTCCTCGATTCCGAGGTTGCGGTGGAGGACTCCAATCCCGCCAAGCTGGGCCAGCGCGATCGCCATGTCCGCTTCGGTGACCGTGTCCATCGCCGACGACAGCACTGGAATGTTCAGCGGGATATCCCGGGTCAGCCGGGTCGTGGTGTCGGCCTGGCTGGGCAGCACGCTCGAATCCAGCGGCTGCAGCAGCACATCGTCGAAGGTTAGGCCAAGGGCGATTTCGGGAGCGTTGAGGACATCAGCCATGCGGGCCAATGGCAAGAAACAAGCGATTCGCCAACCCACGCGAGCGCGGTCTTATCCGTCGATCCTCTCCAGCAGCCGCTTGGCCGCTTCGACGTGCATGCGTTCGATCATCTCATCCTCGAACCGTTCCGCACCGCCCGTCGCTGCCGCAATCAGGCGGCGGGCGCGATCCAATTCCTCGTCAGAGGGAGCAAAGGCGGTGTGACATGGTGCAATCTGCGCGGGATGGATCAGAGTCTTGCCGTCGAATCCGAGTGCCCGTCCCTCGCGACATTCGGCGATCAGCCCCGCCTCGTCCGCGAGCCGATTGAACACCCCGTCGAAGGCGGCGATCCCCGCCGCCCGCGCTGCAAGCACGATCATCTGCAGGGCGGTCTGGAGCGGAGCGCGGCTACTATCCCGCGGTAATCGCAAATCGGACGCAAGATCGTTCGTCCCGGCGATCAAAGCAGCCGCCTCCCTTGCAATCGCGGCTGCGTTCAGCACGCCGGCGGCCGACTCGATCATCGCCAGCAACGGCTTCCGGACCCGGTCCTGCACATCCGCACACAGATCGGGCTGCGACACGCGCGGAAGAATCGCAAAGTCGGCAGCGGACGCCGCGACCGCTTGTGTGTCAGCCTCGTGCCAGATTGTGCCGATGCCGTTGATCCGGATTGCCACCGGGCATGGCCAGGCCTCCGCCACCGCAGCAACCGCGGCTTCGCGCGCGGCATCCTTGAGCTCCGGCTTTACCGCATCTTCCAGGTCGAGGATGACCATGTCGGCGCCCGCCTGCCTCGCCTTGGCGACGGCGCGCGGGTTCGACGCGGGAAGGAACAGCGCCGATCGAAGCTGAAGGAGTGACGCGCTCATTGCGATTTTTCTTCCGCCGAAACGAAGTTGGACGCATCATGGGCGTGGGAGACTTTGGGGAAGCTGAGCATGTTGACCACCTTCATGATCTTTGTCGCAATTCTCGTGCTGATGTTCGTGATGATGAGCGTCAAGATCGTCCGGCAGGGCCACCGCTATACGGTTGAGCACTTCGGCCGGTTCGTCCGGGTCGCGGACCCCGGCTTCAACTTCGTTCCGGCCTTCTTTTACCGTGTCGGCCACAAGATCAACATGATGGAGCAGGTGCTCGACATTCCGGGCCAGGAGATCATCACCAAGGACAATGCGATGGTCGCGGTTGACGGGGTCGTCTTCTTCCAGGTGCTGGACGCAGCCAAGGCGGCCTATGAGGTGAGTGATCTTTATCTCGCCATCATGGCGCTCTCGACGACAAACCTGCGGACGGTCATGGGCTCGATGGATCTCGACGAAACCCTATCGAAGCGTGACGAGATCAACGCGCGGCTGCTTGCCGTGGTGGATCAGGCAACCGAGGCCTGGGGAGTCAAAATCACCCGGGTTGAGTTGAAGGACATCCGCCCGCCAGCAGATATCGTCAATGCGATGACCCGTCAGATGAAGGCGGAGCGCGAGAAGCGCGCCGCCATCCTCGAATCTGAAGGCATGCGAGCATCCGAAATCCTCCGCGCCGAGGGCGAGAAGCAGGCGAAGATTCTGCAGGCGGAGGGGCTGAAGGAGGCCGCGTTCCGCGAGGCGGAGGCGCGGGAGCGCTCGGCTCAGGCGGAGGCCGAGGCAACCCGCATGGTCTCCGACGCCATCGCCGGCGGCAACGCGCAGGCGATCAACTATTTCGTGGCCCAGAAATATGTCGAGGCAGTGAGCGAATTCGCCCGCTCGCCGAACGCCAAGACCATCCTGTTCCCGGTCGAAGCAACCCAGCTGATCGGCTCGCTTGGCGGGATCGGAGAGTTGGCGAAGAGCATCTTGCGCGACGAATCTGGTTCCCCCGCGCGAGCGCCGGCGTCAGGTTCCGGCGTGCCGAAGGTTCAGGGCTGATGCCGTTCGATCTGGAGCCCGGCTGGCTGTGGCTGATCGGCGGTGTCCTGTTGCTGATCGCCGAGATTATCGCTCCTGGTTTCTTCCTCATCTTCATCGGCGCGGCGGCAATGCTGACCGGAGCCTTCGCGCTGTTGTTCGGACTTGGAGCTCCGGCGCAACTCGCCCTGTTCGCGATCTATGCCGTCGTCGCGGTGATGATTGGACGCCGCTTTTACGCGCGGCCCGATGTCGCACATCCGGGCGGGGCATTGAATGACAGGACCGCCCAGCTCATCGGCCGTACGGTCACCGTTGTCAGCGCGGTTGATCATCATGGCGGGCGAGTGAAGGTCGGCGATGGCGAGTGGAATGCTCGGGGCGATCCGGCCGATCCGGGAGAACGAGTCAGG
>CAMLKX010000125.1 GCA_946480515.1 uncultured Sphingomonadaceae bacterium
ATCACCTGATGTATTGCGCCAAGATGTGCCTGTCCTGTGCCGATGCCTGCATGGCCGAGCGGATAGACATGACGCAATGCATCCGGCTGTGCCTCGACTGTTCGGACATTTGCGAAGCGGCTGCTCGGCTAGGATTGCGCCGTACTGGCGACGATCAGCCGATGCTGCGCGAACTGCTCGAACTGTGCGCACGCATGTGCGAGAGCTGCGCCGCCGAATGCGAGCACCACGATCATGATCATTGCCGCTTATGCGCCCAGATCTGCCGGGAATGCGCCGCGGACTGCACCAACGCCGCGGCCAGCCTCGCCGCCTAAGCGGCCCGGAGCGCCCGCTCCTTGCGGGTCTTGGCCAGCTTCTTCAGCACCATGTCGCGCTTCAGCCGCGACAGATGGTCGATGAACAGCACGCCTTCGAGATGGTCGATCTCATGCTGCAGGCAGACCGCGAGCAGCCCGTCCAAATCCTCCTCATGAGTCTGACCATGCTCATCCATCCACCGGGCGCGAACCCGGTCGGGGCGCATGATCTCCGCATATTGATCCGGCACCGACAGGCAGCCCTCATTATAGGGCACTTCATGATCCGAGGTTTGCAGGATCTCCGGATTGATGAACACGCGCGGCTGCTTGACCGGCTCGCCGTCCTCTTCTTCCGGTTCGTGCAGATCCATGACCAGCAGCCGCTTGGGCACGCCGACCTGGACCGCGGCAAGGCCGATCCCCGGCGCGTCGTACATCGTCTCGAACATGTCCTTGATCAGCACCCGCAATTCATCGTCCACGCCTTCCACCGGAATCGATTTCTGGCGCAGGACCGGATCGGGGGTCTCAAGGATTCGAAGAATTGCCATCCGGGCGATTTAGGGCGTGTTCTCAATTCGTTCAAGCAAGCGGCCGGCGTGCCCGCAACGCCTGCGCGAGCGTGCCTTCGTCAAGATAATCTAGCTCGCCCCCGACTGGCAGCCCATGCGCCAGCTGGGTCAGCCGAACCGGAAATTTCTCAAGCCGCTCGGCAAGGTAATGGGCGGTGGTCTGACCCTCCAGCGTGGCGTTCATTGCCAGCACGATTTCGTCGATCCCACCCGCGGCCACCCGCCGGACCAAAGTGTCGATCGCGAGATCTTCCGGCCGGACGCCCTCGAGCGCCGACAGACGCCCGCCAAGCACATGGAATCGGCCTGGAAATAGCCGTGAGCGGTCGAGCGCCCACAGATCGCTGACTTCCTCGACCACGCACAGGCTGCGCGAGTCACGCCGCGGATCGGTGCACACTCCGCATGGATCGGCGGTGTCGACATTCCCGCAAATTGAGCAGGTCGATAATCGCTCCCGCACCGTCTTCAGGGCGGAAAGGAGCGGATCGAGCGCGCTTTCACGCTTCTTCATCAGGTGGAGCACCGCCCGGCGCGCGGATCGCGGGCCAAGCCCCGGCAGGCGGGCGAGCGCATTGGCAAGAGTTTCGATTTCCTGAGAGGCCATGCGCCCAGATAGGAATTTCCGGGAGTCTCCGCCATAGCTCGGCCATGCGGATCATCTTCATGGGCAGTCCGGCCTTTGCCGTTCCGACGTTAGAAGCTCTGGTCACGGCGGGCCATGACGTCATCGCCGCCTATTGTCAGCCACCGCGCGCCGCCGGACGGGGAAAATCGCTGCAGCCGACCGCTATCCAACGACGCGCAGAGCAGCTCGGCATCGCCGTTCACCATCCGACCAGTCTCAAGGATTTCGCCGAACAGGAGCAGTTCGCCTCGCTGCGGTCGGACATTGCGGTGGTTGCCGCCTACGGCCTGCTCCTTCCGCGCCTGATCCTGGAAGCACCACCGTTCGGATGCATCAATGTTCACGCATCGCTGCTTCCGCGCTGGCGGGGGGCGGCGCCGATCCAGCGCGCGATCCTGGCGGGCGACGCGGTGACCGGAATCACACTGATGCAGATGGAAGTGGGGCTCGATACCGGGCCGATGCTGATGTGCCGTGAGGTTCCGATCGATCGCAAAAACTCGAGACAACTCACGGAAGAACTTGCGCAATTTGGCGCGCAGATGACGGTCGACTATCTTCACGATCAAGCTGCGCATCGGCCGGTGCCGCAACCGGAAGAAGGCGTCACCTACGCCGCCAAGATCACCAAGGCCGAGGCGCGGATCGACTGGTCGACCCCGGCCCTGCAGGTTGAGCGCCAGGTTCGCGCCTTTGCCCCCGCTCCGGGTGCATGGTTTGAGGTGGCCGGCGAGCGGGTGAGGCTGCTGGCGGCAGAGATCGTGGCGCAATACGGCCGCCCCGGAGAGGTGCTCGACGACCAGTTGACCGTCGCCTGCGGTAGTGGCGCAATTCGGCCGCTGATGGTTCAGCGCGCGGGCCGAGCCGCGATGTCGCCCTCCGACCTTTTGCGCGGCTTTTCAGTTCCTTGCGGCACGATCCTCGAATGACTCGGTGGAAGCTGATCCTCGAGTGGGACGGAAGCCCGTTCATGGGGTGGCAGCGGCAGGACCATGGCCCGTCGGTTCAGGCCGCCGTGGAGCAGGCCATTCACCGGATGACCGGAGAAACAGTCACAGTCCATGCCGCAGGCCGGACCGATGCCGGGGTGCATGCGCTGGCAATGCCAGTCCACGCGGACATCGCGAAACACCTGTCGCCGCACCGGCTGAAGGAGGGGCTCAACGCACTGCTTCGTCCCAATCCGATCGCGGTGCTCGACGCCCAGCCCGTTGCCGACGATTGGCACGCGCGCTTTTCCTGCACTGGCCGGGAATATCTCTATCGCATCGCCAACCGCCGGGCGCCGCTCACGCTCGAGCGAGGCCGCGCGTGGCGAATTGGCCCGCAGCTATCGGTCGAAGCGATGCAGGAAGGCGCGGCTCACCTGGTTGGACGTCATGACTTCACCACCTTCCGATCGGTGCATTGCCAGTCCGACAGCCCGGTGAAGACGCTCGACCGGCTCGAGGTGGAGCGTCAGGGTGAGGAGATCCTGATCCGAGCCTCGGCCCGCAGTTTTCTTCATCACCAGGTCCGGTCGATGGTTGGTTGTCTGGCTCTGGTCGGGCGCGGCCAGTGGCAGCCCGAGGATATCCGCAAGGCGTTGGAAGCGAAGGACCGCGCGGCGCTCGGGCTCAACGCGCCGTCCGAGGGCCTCTACTTCACGCGGGCGGCCTACCCTTAGATCAACAGCTCGCGGGCTCTCGGCTGGCTCAGGAACGCCTGCGGGCTGGCGGTCAGGCCATAAGCCCCCGCGCAGAACAGCGCGACGACGTCGCCGACGTCCGCGCGTGGAAGCGCAACATCGTCGGCGAGCAGGTCGAGCGGGGTGCACAGGCAGCCGACGATGCTGACCTCTTCCTCTGACTGTGCGCCGAAGCGGTCAGCGACTGCGACCGGATAATTGCGCCGCAGCAGTTGCCCGAAATTGCCGCTCGCCGCCAATTGGTGGTGGAGCCCGCCATCGGTCACGAGGAAGGTGCGGCCCCGGCTCTGCTTGCGATCGACGATCGAGGTCAAATAGACCCCCGCCTCCCCGACGAGCCACCGGCCGAGTTCGATCGCGAAGCGGGTCTCCGCGAGAGATTTTGGACGTTGGTCCAGAGTCTTGGCGAGCTCTTCTCCGATGAAATCGAGGTCGAGCGGCTGGTCTCCGGCGAAGTAGGGGATCCCAAACCCCCCGCCCAAATTCACTTCTGGTGGACTCACGCCGACGGGCTCAGCGATTTCGGCAGCAAGCGAGACGATGTTGCGCTGGGTTTCGATCAACGCATCCGCGCTGAGCGATTGGCTGCCGGCGAAGATGTGCAGTCCGCGCCAATCTGCTTCCGCATCGAGCAAGCGGCGGACCAGTGCCGGCACCCGGTCGTGATCGACACCGAACTGGCTGGCGAGACCGCCCATCTTCATCCCCGCCCCCTTGAGTGCGAACGGCGGATTGACCCTCACCGCCAGCCGCGGGCGGACATCGATACGCTTGGCGACGGCGAGCGCAGTTTCCGCCTCTCCCTCGCTCTCCAGGTTGAGGGTAGCGCCCTCTTTGATGGCCTGTTCGATCTCCGGTGGTCGTTTCCCCGGACCGGCAAAGCTGACCGGGATCCCAACTCCTCCCAGGGCCTTCAATTCTCCTGCCGAGGCGACATCGAACCCATCGACCAGCTTCTCGATGAATCTCAGTAATGGTGGATAAGGATTTGCTTTCACAGCATAATGGAGTGCCGCCCTTGGCGGCATCGCCTGCCGGAACCGGGCCACCCGGTCAGCGATGATCGCGCTGTCGTAGACGAACAATGGCGTCCCATACTCAGCTACGAGAGCGGCTGCGTCCAGGCCGCCGATCAGCAGCCGCCCCTCCCCGTCCGCTCGAAAGTCCGGCGGGACCGGCCCAACCGCCTTCACGAGAGCGACTCCTGCAGCCGTGCCCGGTCGAGCTTGCCGTTGGGGCCGAGGGGCATCGATTCGCGCCAGATTATCCGCTTCGGCTGCATGTGGTGCGGCAACTCCGCCGCGAGCCATTGCTTGAGCCGTTCCTCCGCCTCCCTCCCCTTGGACACGGCGATGAGCACGATAGCCTGGCCCATGCGGGCGTCGCGCTCACCGAAGGCGGCGGCATCCGCGACCGCTCCGCTCGCCAAGGCGGCTTCCTCAATCTCGGTGGGGCTGATCCGATGACCGCTGACCTTGATCATGGCATCGTCACGGCCGCGAAACCGGATCAGTCCGTCAGGCCCGCGAACCACCCGATCGCCGGACCAGACGGCAAGCCCGCCATAGCGGCTGAATTCCGGAGCCTCTCGAAACCGCTCAGCCGTCCGTTCGGGATCACGCCAATAGCCTTGAGCGACCAGTGGACCGGCATGGACCAACTCGCCCTCCTCCCCCGCGGCAGCTTCTTCACCTTTTGAATTGACCACCAACACCTCGGCGAACGGCACCGCCGAGCCGATGCTGTCGGGCTTGGAGTCAACCAGGTCCGGATCAAGGCTGGTTGATCGAAATGCCTCGGTCAGCCCGTACATCAGGTGAAGCCGCGCCTCGGGAAACTGCTGGCGGAGCCGCCGGACGACCGGCTCCGGCAAATGGCCTCCGCTATTTGTCAAGGTGCGGAGACTAGCGCCGACCTCGTCCGGCCATTGTGTTTCCGTGAGTTGCAGCCACAGCGGCGGAACGCCCGCCAGAATGGTGACGTCATGGCGTCCGACCGCACGGACGACATCGCGGGGCAGCAGATAATCGAACCCGATCACATGGGCTCCAGCCGCCCAGGACGAAAGCAGCTGGTTTTGGCCGTAGTCGAACGCGAGGGGCAGGACTGCCAGCGTGCGATCGTCCGCACCCACCCCAAGATACTCGGCAACGCTGAGCGCGCCGAACCAGAGGTTGGCATGGCTGAGCACCACGCCCTTCGGCTTGCCGGTGGACCCGGAAGTGTAGATGAGCGCCGCGAGGCCCGCCGGATCCTGATCGGATGGGGGCAGGCAATCCTCGCCAGTCGACCAGTCCTCCAGCGCGATCACATCCGCATCCCTACGATCGGCCAGCGGCAATGTGTCCAGTCGCGCGCGGTTCGCGATCAGCAGCCGTGCACCGCTATCGGCGAGGATATGGGCAGTCTGTGCCCTCCGCAGCACCGGGTTGATCGGGACGTGGATCATCCCGGCGCGCGCCGTCGCAAGCGGCAGCACGCAGGCCAGCTCGGTCTTCGCCATCCAGCTGCAGACGCGGTCGCCCGGGTTCAGCCCCAGCTCCAGCAGTCGCGCAGCAGTTTCGCCGACCCTGCGCTCAAGATCGGCGAATGTCAGCGTCATCTCGCTAACGGTGAGGGCAAGATCCTGCGCGCGTCCGCGAAGGCTCAGATGATCGAGCGGCCGGGCCTCGCCACCCGCTACGCGATCTGCACTTCGT
>CAMLKX010000126.1 GCA_946480515.1 uncultured Sphingomonadaceae bacterium
TTCGCTGCTGCTGAAGGAATGCGGCGTAAGACTGGGGGTTGAACCGGCCATCGAGCCCGCGAACTGCGGGGATGTTGGCGATCTCCGCGTCGACCAACCGGCGCGACAACGCTATGTCGTGTCGTTCTGCGAAGGCGGTCACCGCCATTTCCTGCACGAGACCGTTGACGATCTGATCGAAGTTTCGGAGCAGGTCCGCGCGCTGAACCTGCGGGTTCTCCTGCCGCAGCCGGCTGAGCTGCTGATCGATGGCCGCGCTGATATCCTGCTCGGTCAAGGACTTTGATCCGACCCGCGCAACTTCACCCCGGCTCCCGAACCCACCAGGCGCAATATTGCTGATGTCGGTGGCTGCGAAGGAGATAGCGATCGCCACGACGAACGCGACAAGGATCGCGGTTCCGAGACGGGACTTGGAAAGGCGGCGGAACGAAGCAAGCATGCGTCCGCTTTAGGAGGGCCGCCGCGCATCGGCAAGGAGCCGGAGGGGGATCGCTGGCGCGCCTTGGCACCCGCTGCTAGTGGCCGCCGCAAACGGGGTGATTCATGAAACGACGCAAGTTGGTTGCCGGCAACTGGAAGATGCACGGACTTCGCTCGGATCTGGGCGAAGTCACGGCGATCTCCATGGCCGCGGAGAGTGTCCGGGGTGTCGACGTGGCGCTGTGCCTGCCGGCAACGCTGATCGAACGGGCGTGCCGTGCACCTGCGGGCTTTGCGATTGGTGGGCAGGATGTGCATGCGGCTGATAAGGGCGCGCATACGGGCGACATTTCGGCCGCGATGCTGCTTGATGCGGGCGCGACCCTGACGATTGTCGGCCATAGTGAACGGCGCGAGGCGCATTCGGAACAGGATTCAGACGTTCGGGCGAAGGCGGAAGCGGCGCTTTCAGCTGGGCTCAAGGTGATTCTGTGCTGCGGGGAATCGATCGAGGTCAGGGAGGGGGGCAGGGCCGTTGTGACCGTTTCCGACCAGCTCGACGCATCCTTGCCCGGTGCAGTGACCGATCCGGCACGCTTTGCTGTCGCCTATGAGCCGATCTGGGCCATCGGAACGGGCAAAATTCCAACCATGCTTGACATCCGCGAGATGCACTCGGCGCTCCGCCAGCGGCTGATTGCCGCGTACGGACCGGTGGGGAATGAGATCCGCATCCTCTACGGTGGATCGGTCAAACCCTCGAACGCGGCGGAGATCTTCGCTGTCGAGGACGTCGATGGCGCGTTGGTCGGAGGGGCTAGCCTGAAGGCGACTGATTTCATCCCGATCATCGAAGCGGCAGCTTGCACAGCGCGTTGAAACAACTCCGTTCCACCGCTATCTGCCAGCCTAGACCGGATTTCCCGAAAGAGTATTGATGTTTACCTTCCTGCTGATCGTCCAGACGCTAGTCGCCATCTCACTCGTGTCAGTCATCCTGATGCAGCGGTCGGAAGGCGGCGGGCTCGGCGTGGGCGGCTCTTCATCGGGATTCATGACCGCGCGCGGCGCGGCCGACTTCCTGACCCGGTCCACCGCGGTGCTTGGCGGCCTGTTCATTCTCCTGTCGATTGCGCTTGCAGCAGTTGCCGGAGTGTCACGGGAGGCACCGGAGATCGATACGTCGCTTGCGCAACAGCCGGCAGCTCCGGCACAGGGTTCACCGCTCGCGCTTCCGCCGCTCGCGCCGTCGGCGCCAGCGACGAACGGTTCAGCTGAGCCGGCTGCGCCGGCACCGGTAGAAAACGGCGCGGTGCCGCTCGCTCAATAGAATAATTTGCGGGATGCGATTCGCCGCCTTGCGCGCGCACCGCTTCGCCGCCTAAGCCTCTCCTCCCATGGCGCGGTACATTTTCATCACCGGCGGCGTGGTCTCATCGCTTGGCAAGGGTCTATTGGCCGCGTCACTCGGGGCGCTGCTGCAATCACGCGGCTATTCCGTCCGGAACCGCAAGTTCGATCCCTATCTCAACGTCGATCCGGGGACCATGTCGCCTTACCAGCATGGCGAAGTCTTCGTCACTGATGACGGCGCTGAGACGGACCTCGACCTCGGCCATTATGAGCGCTTCACCGGCGTCGCCTCGCGTCAGTCGGACAACATCACCACCGGCCGGATCTACCGGGACATCATCGCGCGCGAGCGGCGCGGCGACTATCTTGGTGCAACGGTCCAGGTCATCCCGCACGTCACCAATGCCATCAAGGAATTCGCGACCGCCGAGACTGACGGCATCGACTTCGTGATCTGCGAAATCGGGGGGACGGTCGGTGATATTGAAAGCCTGCCCTTCGTTGAGGCCTTGCGTCAGCTCCGCAACGAAGTCGGGCGGCAGAACAGCGTCTCGGTGCACACCACCTTGGTGCCGTGGATCGCCGCGGCGGGGGAGCTCAAGACGAAGCCGACCCAGCATTCCGTGCGTGAGCTGACCAGTCTTGGCATCCAGCCTGACGTTCTGCTTTGCCGCTGCGAACGGCCGCTACCCGAAGGCGAACGGGCCAAGATTGCGCAATTCTGCAATGTGCCCGTGTCAGCCGTGATTCCGGCGCTGGATGCCAAGTCGATCTACGGCGTTCCCTTGCAGTATCACCATGAAGGTCTCGACCGCGAAGTGCTGCGTGCGTTCGGGATCGAGGACGCGCCGGAGCCGGATCTCACGCGCTGGCACGACATCGTCGATCGGCTCGAAAATATCGAGGGCGAGGTGACGATTGGGGTGGTGGGCAAATATGTCGGCCTGCCCGACGCCTACAAATCTTTGCGTGAAGCGCTGGTGCATGGCGGAATGGCGCACCGCACCAAGGTCAACATTCGCTGGCTGGATGCCGAGCTGTTCGAACATGACGGCGAGAATCTGGTGGCCGAGCTGGAGCCGCTTCACGCGATCCTTGTTCCGGGCGGCTTCGGCGAGCGCGGCAGCGAGGGAAAGATCGCCAGCGTCAAATTCGCACGCGAACGCAAGGTCCCCTTCTTCGGCATCTGCCTCGGGATGCAGATGGCTTGCATCGAAGGTGCGCGGAATACCGCCGGGATCGAACACGCCTCGACTACGGAGTTCGGCGAGACATCCGACCCGGTGGTCGGCCTCATCACGGAGTGGATGAGCGAGGAGGGGCTGCAGCAGCGCGCCGCAGGTGGCGATCTCGGCGGAACGATGCGGCTTGGCGCTTATGACGCGGTGCTCGGTCACAACAGCGTCGTCGCGTCGGTTTACGGCGGGACGCACATCAGCGAGCGGCACCGGCACCGTTACGAGGTCAACGCCAATTACCGCGAGTCCCTCGAAACGGGCGGACTGGTCTTTTCAGGCATGTCCCCTGACGGACGGCTGCCGGAGATTGTCGAACGGCCCGAACACCCCTGGTTCGTTGGGGTGCAGTTCCACCCCGAGCTCAAGAGCCGACCGTTCGATCCGCATCCGTTGTTCGCCAGCTTCGTGGGCGCCGCGCTGAAGCAGAGCCGCCTGGTTTAGCGCACTCGGGTGACGCTGGATTGATGCGCGGCTTGCTCCTACATAGCCGGCCATGAGCAACTCGATCTCCACTCGTCTTCTCGTGCTCGGTTCGGGCCCAGCGGGATTGACCGCCGCAATTTACGCGGCTCGCGCCGGACTGCAGCCGGTCGTCGTCCAGGGCATCCAGCCTGGCGGCCAGCTGACCACCACGACCGACGTCGAGAATTATCCGGGCTTCCGCGACGTCATCCAGGGGCCGTGGCTGATGGAGGAGATGCAGGCGCAAGCCGAGCATGTCGGCACGAAATTCATCTGGGATCATATCTCATCCGCGGACCTGTCGCGGCGTCCGTTTCATCTCAGAGGAGATGGCGGCACGGATTACTACGCCGACACGCTCGTCATCGCGACGGGTGCCCAGGCCAAGTGGCTCGGGCTTCCGTCCGAAGAGGCGATGAAGGGGAAGGGCGCGTCAGCCTGCGCGACCTGTGACGGATTTTTCTACCGCGGCAAGAAGGTGGCGGTGATCGGCGGCGGCAATACCGCGGTCGAGGAGGCGCTTTACCTCACCAATCACAGCCATGATGTGACGCTGATCCACCGGCGTGACAGCCTCCGGGCGGAAAAGATCCTGCAGGACCGCCTGTTCGCTCATCCGCAGATCCGGATCATCTGGAATCATGAGGTGGCCGAGTTTGTCGGCGGAGGTCAGCCGGAAGCATTGGTCGGGCTCGATGTTAAGGATACGCGGACCGGTGCGGTTCAGCGCATCGCCGTGGATGGCGCGTTCGTTGCCATCGGCCATAAGCCGGCAACCGAGCTGTTCATGGGCCAGCTCAAGCTTGATGAAGACGGTTACATCAAGGTGGAAACCGGGACGACCCGGACGAACATTGATGGGGTGTTCGCCTGTGGCGATGTTATGGACAAGATCTACCGCCAGGCGGTGACCGCGGCAGGCACCGGCTGCATGGCGGCACTCGATGCCGAGAAATATCTTGCGGAACAGGAGTTTGAGGCGCTCGCCGCAGAGTAGGTCCAAGGAGCCCCGGTCGATAACCGCGATGCCTTCCGTTCATCTCATCTCGACTATCCTTGGCCCGTTCCGGTCAACCTAGGAGATACACACGATGCTTTGCCCGACCTGCAAGACGCCACTCACCATGTCGGAGCGGCAGGGGATCGAGATCGACTATTGTCCGACTTGCCGGGGCGTGTGGCTGGACCGCGGGGAACTCGACAAGATCATCGAGCGCAGCGCCGCCCAACAGGCTGCGCCGCCGCCGCAACCTCAGGCTCCGCCGCCGCAGCAACAGCCATGGGGCAATTCGCCTCAGCAGCCGTGGGGTGACCCGCACCACGGTCATGGCCATCACGGCTACAAGAAGCGCCGGAAGAGCTTCCTTGAGGAACTGTTCGACTAAGATAGAGGCCGCTGGCGGACCCCCCCAGCGGCCTACTTACCTCAACGTATTGGCAGCTTAGCCGGTCACGACATAAATATGGGTCACGGTCTGGGTGCGGGCATCGATCTGCACCACCCGGCCATCGACCCAACGATGATAAACCCCGTTCGAATCCGGGAATTCGCGGCGGTACGATGACGGAAGCGTCGGCAGATTACCGATGATGTTGACCCGTTCACCAACCCGCAGGCAATTGTCGCTGCCAAGGATGCTGCCAAGGATCGACGTCATGCCGGTCCGCGCAACGCAGGCATAGCTGACCTCGTTGTAACGGGGATAGTTGTTATCGGCCCAGCCATAACGATCATCATAGCGATCGTAGGCGCCGTTGTCGGCCACTCGTAATTGTTGCCGAACCTGGCGGATGCGGTTCTGCAGCTCAGAGCGCTCAGCCCGTGTGAAGCCGTTGTAGCTGTATTGCTGTTCAAGGTCGCGCAGGTAGCGCAGCTCGCGACGCACCGGGCGAGCTTCGGCGCGGGTAATGGTCCCAGCCTGAATGCCGGTCTGGAGCCGCCGCTCGAGCAAGTCGATGCGGTTGTTGATGCTGACGCCGGAATTCCACTGGCCGCTATTGTAGCCGCTGGAGCCCGGATATTGCGCAGCTGTTGGGGTTCCCGCCACCGCAATGAGGGCGGCGGCTGTAAGAATGTACGCTTTCATGACGCTACTCCGAAATTGCTTTCGTAGTCGTCCCAACGAAGCAGGCCCCAAGATGTTTCGACATCGAAAAGGCGGCAGGCCCGATAGTGGCGCCGACGGGGACAGAACAACGCTATGAACAGTTCGGCTGATCCATGATGAAACATCGGGAACCTATTGCCGGTCTCGACGATCTTAGCGCTCTAGGGATGTGGGTGTGGCATGCGTGTGATTGCCTTCCTCTTCGTGCTGCTTGCGCTTGCCAGCCCGGCTCGGG
>CAMLKX010000127.1 GCA_946480515.1 uncultured Sphingomonadaceae bacterium
GCGCTTGGTAATGCTTGTGGCCAAGCGCTTCGAAGAAATCCATGTCGACGATGGTCGCGCCGGTAGCGACGATGGCGTCGACCATGTTCGAGCGAACCAGTTCCGCGTAGAGGTCCATGCAGCCGCCGGCGGACGTGGATCCAGCCACGACCAGGATCACCGCGCAATCCGGATCACTCAGCATCTGATTGTAGATGCCGGTTGCGCGCGCCAGATCGCGGCTGGTGAAGGACATCTTGCCCATCGCCTCGACAATCGGCCGAGCGTCGAAGCTGGTGATGTCGACATGCTCCACCTGGGTCGACAGCAGCTCCGCCTTGCGGTTGTCGTTGATGGCGGCTCGTTCGTTCATCGAAGTCTCCGAAAATAACTTGGGGCGCCCCAGCCGAAGCTGGGGTCCAGCAGACAGGATTTCCTCTTACCGGAAAAACGGATCAGGATTACAGCGTCACGACATTGGAACGCGTCGGCGTCCGCTCCGCTCCCGCATACATCGTCGTCATTGGCTCATCATCGACGATCACCCGCTCGACGGCACCAAAGCCGTTGAACCCGGTGCGCATCGCGCAGCCATACGCTCCGAGCATCCCGATCTCGATATAATCGCCGGCCTGGACATCCCCAGGCAATTCGAATGGTCCCGCCATATGGTCGAGGTCGTCGCAGGTGGGCCCATAGAAGCTGAAGGGCATCGGCTTCACGCGTGAATCCGTCGCGCGGACCAGCGCAACCGGGTAGCGCCAGCCGACATGCGCTGCGTCGAACAATGCGCCATAGGCGCCGTCGTTGATGTACAGCTCGTCGCCACGGCGCTTTTCGACCCGCACCAGCACGCTGGCATATTCCGCGCAGAGAGCACGGCCCGGCTCGCACCAAAGCTCCGACGAGTAGCTCACCGGGAGCGCCTCGAACGCAGCGTGAATGACCTCGAAATAGCTCTCAAGCTCCGGCGGCTCCATTCCCGGATAGCAGGAGGGGAAGCCGCCGCCGACATCGACGATGTCGACCGTGACCGCCGCTTCCACAATCGCGTCACGGACCCTCGCCATCGCCTCGGCATAGGCGGCGGGGCTCATCGCCTGGCTGCCGACGTGGAAGCAGACGCCAAGCGCATCGGCAGCCTGCCTCGCTTCGAACAGCAAGCGGCTCACCTCGGCTGGATCGGCCCCGAACTTGGCTGCGAGGCTGAGCTTGCTGTGGCTGGAACTGACCCGCAGCCGGACGAGCAGGTTCAGGTCCTGCGCGCCGTCGGTCGCACGAACAATTTTCTCAAGCTCATCGATGGTGTCCAGGCTGAACGTCCTGACGCCCAGCTCGAAATAGGCCTCCCGGATGACTTCCTCGGCCTTCACCGGGTGCATGAAGCACATCACCGCTTCCGGCAGGATGCCGCGCACCAGGCGCGCCTCGCCAATTGAGGCGACGTCGAAATGGGTAACCCCATTATCCCACAGCAGCTTGATCAGATCCGGGGAGGGATTGGCCTTGACCGCGTACAGAGACTTGCCCGCAAACTTCTCAACGAAGAAGCGGGCTGCCCGTGCAGCAGCATGCGGACGCAGCAAGGTCACCGGTTGAACGGGGCGCTGCTTGGCGATTTCGACAACGAGGTTGCCGATTGGGGCGGTCGCTAGCCCCAGCGCGCGATGATGCTTGTGCAACTCAAGGGACCTCCAACAGATCGTTTCGACATAAAGCTGCCTTGCGGTTGGAAGTCCCATGGGGCAGCGGGCGAGCGATATATGAAGGGTGCCCGGGCTTGTAAACCCTGAAACGCTGCGGCTTTCAGCGCGCTTCGGCGCTTAATGCGAACGTGTTGGCGATGCAGGCTTTTTTAGGCCGCGGAGCGAAGCTTTGCGGCGGATGCGCGAAGGTCGTGCGATCCTTCAACCGCGCGAGTCAGCTCTTCAATCTCGCAGGCTAGCGTCTGCAGTTCGGCCGCAAAGACATCCGCATTGGCGAGTCCGCCCTGCTGTGCGACATCAAGGAGGGAATCGAGCATCATCGTCAGGCAGGGGAGAATGGTCTCTTCGATCTTCTCGAAGGCGTCTTCGACGCGTACCTGCTGGTCAGCTCGGTCCATGAGCAAGAGTTAACGTGAAAAATGTTAAGCGTTGGTGAAGATCGGCAGTGATGAGCGGGCTTGCGGGAACATTGATGGCACTGGCGATGATCGCCGCCCTTGTGCTTGCCGTCGCGGGTATCAGGCTCACTTTCCGCGCGGACGAACGCCAGCGCGGCCTGCTGATGATCACAGCAGCGCTGGTGCTCCTCGCCAATGTGCTGATCTGGACCGTTTAGCGCTTCAAATCCTTCGCCAGCCGCATGTCGAGATAGTCGTCCACGCTGCGCATCAGCTGCGGCAGCTCATCCGCAAAGAAATGGTTGGCGCCGGGAATGGTGTCGTGATGAATGGTGATGTGGCGCTGTGTCCGGAGCTTGTCGACCAGCTTCTGCACCGCCGGGGAAGTTACCACCTCGTCCGCCTCGCCCTGAATGATGATTCCCGAGGACGGGCAGGGGGCGAGGAAGGAGAAGTCATACATGTTGGCGGGCGGAGCGATCGAGATGAAGCCCTTGATCTCTGGCCGCCGCATCAGCAGCTGCATTCCGATCCATGCACCGAAGCTCACGCCCGCGACCCAGGTGGTTTCCGCCTCCGGATGCACTTGCTGGACCCAGTCGAGCGCGCTTGCCGCATCGGACAGTTCGCCGATGCCATTGTCGAACACACCCTGGCTCTTGCCGACGCCGCGGAAATTGAACCGAAGCGTGGCGAAGCCGCGCCGGACAAATGTCTGATAGAGCAGCTGGACGATCTTGTTATTCATCGTCCCGCCGGCTTGCGGGTGGGAGTGGAGAATCATCGCAACCGGCGCGCGGGGCCTGAGCCCGGGATTGAAACGGCCTTCGAGACGGCCCTCTGGACCGGGGAAAATAACTTCGGGCATGGGCTCTCGCGCATCGAGGGGTGGGCGGTAGGACGCTGGCGCCTATATAAGCGGGAGTGATCCGGACGCAATCATTGGGGCTGCACGAGGAATTTTGAGCCAGCGAATCTATCTCGATCATGCCGCGACCACGCCGCTGATGCCGGAAGCGCGTGAGGCGCTGACCGCTGCGCTCGACCGCTGGGCAAATCCGTCCTCGCCGCATGCGGAGGGCCGTGCCGCGCGCGCTGCGCTTGAAGATGCGCGGTTGCGGATCAAGGCGGCGCTCGGCTGGAACGGCGAACTGATCTTCACCAGTGGTGCAAGCGAAGCGGCCGCGCTGGCCATGCGCGGCTTCGGAACCCGCCTCGTCTCCGCTGTCGAGCATGAATCGGTCCGCCGCGCTGCGGGTGAGTTCGGCGAAATCGCCGTGGACTCTCATGGGATCGCCGACCTTCAGGACGCTTCCCTGGCCCAGGGATCGCTGGTCGCCGTACAGCACTGCAACCCTGAGACGGGAGTGCTTCAGCCGCTGGACGATATCATCCAGACCGCCCATGAGGCCGGGGCGGTGTTGCTGTCCGACTGCGCGCAGAGCGCCGGCAAGCTTCCGCTCCCCCCCGCCGACTTGATCATCGTCAGCGCGCATAAGCTGGGCGGCCCGCCCGGGGTCGGCGCCCTGCTGGTACGCAATTTCGGGCTGTTGCAGCCGACTGGCGGACAGGAGCGCGGGTATCGCGGCGGGACTGAGAACCTGCCCGCCATCCTCGGCTTTGCCGCCGCGCTCGACGCTCTTGCTACCGATCATGATGTCGTAGAGCGCCAGGAGGATCACCGCCGAGCACTGGAGGATGCACTGGAAGCACTCGGAGCGGTCACGGTCTGCAAGGAAAGCCCGCGCTCACCCTTTATCGGCAGCTATTTCATGCCCGGCAAATCCGCGCTGGCGCAGCTTGTCCAATTCGACGCCGCGGGAATCAGCGTCTCCGCCGGAAGCGCCTGCGCGTCGGGCTCGACCAAGCCAAGCCATGTGCTTTCGGCGATCGGCCTTGCTCCGGAATTCGCGGCCAATGTCATTCGGGTGAGCTTCGGCAAGAACACGAACCGGGATGACGTCATGGCGCTCATTTCGGCCTGGAGCGAGCTGGCGCGGCAGGCCCGAAGCCGCGCCGCATGATCTATCTCGACTATCAGGCGACCACTCCGCTTGCGCCCGAAGCGCGCGACGCGATGTTGCCTTATCTCGGCGAGCGGTTCGGAAATCCGCATTCCGCTCATCGCTTGGGGCGCGAGGCTCATGCCGCGGTCGAGCTCGCGCGTGAGCGGATCCTCGCCCTGCTACCCAAGGGTGGTCAGCTCGCATTTACCAGCGGGGCGACGGAATCCCTGAACTGGGCGATGAAGGGACTTCGGGGCCCCATCGTTACTTTCGAGACTGAGCATGCGGCGGTGCTCGACACTGCCGAAGCGATCGAGCGGTACGGGCATGAAGTCGCCCTTCTGCCGGTGAAAGCGGACGGCCTGGTCGACTGCAGCCTCGCTGAGCAGTTCATCCAGCCCGGGTTGCGGCTCGCAGCGGCGATGCTGGTCAACAATGAGATCGGGGTGATTCAACCAGTCGAAGCCTTGGCGGAACAGGCGCATAGGGCCGGCGCACTATTTCTGTGCGATGCGGCGCAGGGTTTCGGCCGTGTTCCACTTCCGGAAAATTGCGATCTGATCGCCATCTCCTCGCACAAGATTCACGGACCGAAGGGGATTGGAGCGCTGTGGATTCGCGACGGAGTGACACTGGAGCCCCTGTTGCACGGTGGCGGGCAGGAGGTGGCGGGGCGGTCTGGCACGCTCGCGCCAGCGCTATGCGCGGGCTTCGGCGTTGCCGCGAGCCTGATGGCCGACCGGATGGAGCAGGACTCGGCGCATGTCGAGCAACTCTGGTCGGCCGCGACTTCCGCGCTTTCCGAGGATTGGGTCATCAACGGGAGCAGCACCAGCCGCTACCGGGGCAATCTCAATCTTCGGCTCGACGGCCTGGACGTGGCGCGGCTGATGGCCGATCTGCGCGACATTGCCTTCTCCGCCGGGTCCGCCTGCGCCAGCGGTTCGGGCCGCCCAAGCCATGTGCTCAGCGCTCTCGGGCTCACCGACAAGCAGGCGCGCTCATCGATTCGGCTCGGGTTCGGCCGCTACACCACGCAAGAGGAACTGATCGCCGCCGTCCGCCGGATCGATGAGGCCGCGCGTCAGCAGGCCCGGTTCGCTGCATGATCCGGGTGCGCTTCCTCAAGAATGACGGCAGCCTCGATCGCGAGGTCGAAGCAGCGGCCGGGGCGAACCTGCTCGAACTGGCGCAAGCCTGCGGCCAGCCGCTCGAAGGCGCGTGCGAGGGCCAGATGGCTTGCTCGACCTGCCACGTCATCGTCGCCAAGGAGGATTTTGCCAAGCTCCCCCGCGCTAGTGAGGAGGAAGATGACCTGCTCGACCTCGCCGTCGGGGTGACCCGCACGTCGCGCCTATCCTGCCAGATCGACCTGATCGAGGAGTGGGGCGAGTTGACTGTCCGAATGCCGCCGTCGTCACATGACTGGCGCAAGGGCTGAGCTTGCGATCGGCAACCGGCTCGCCCATATGCGCGCCGGGAGTCGGGCGGACGGGACAGTCGCCAACCTGGTCAGATCCGGAAGGAAGCAGCCACAACGATATCGTTCCGGGTCGTTCCGGCTCCCACCCATGAGCCGCCGAGTGCAGTGAAACAGCACGTAGAGCCGGTGAATGGCGGACGGCCTGCCGCAGAGCGGACAGGACCGACGGCGCGAATTCACTTCGCGCCGGCATCCCCCTAAACAGCGTTCGATGATGGACGACGAATCGCC